>NZ_JAALEB010000080.1:0-7965 GCF_014145165.1 Dietzia sp. Cai40
GGTCTCCAGCCCGTAGTCCCCGCGAATGGACCCGGGGGCGGCCTTCTCCACCGGGTCGGTCCCGCCGGCGAGCTGTCGCCACGCGGCGATCGCGCGCGGACCCTCCACGACACCGGCCACGACCGGCCCGGAGGTGATGAACTCGAGCAGGTCGCCGTAGAACGGACGCTCGGCGTGCTCGGCGTAGTGCGCGGCCGCGGTCTCCTGTGGCACCCGGCGCATGTCCATGGCCACGAGCCGGAGGCCCTTGGCCTCGATTCGCGCGAGAATGGTGCCGGTCAGGCCTCGCTGGACGCCATCGGGCTTGATGAGGAAGAAAGTTCTCTCGGTCACGGCCGCAATGCTACAAGTACCCGGGACCCGTCAGTCGTGCTGGCTGGGCAGGTACCCGCCCGCCATCCGCCGGGAGAGGTCCCGCCGCAGATAGAGGATGTACGCCCACACCGCCGCGAACATCAGGCCGCACACGCCCATCGACCAGTGCACGGCCCACCCCGCCACCGCCAGCCCGGCGAGGGTGAGGTTCAGCGGGATCGCCCAGGGACGCCGCTGCAGTCCACTGGCCACGACCATCGCCACGGCGAGCAGGCTGACGAACCACACCTTCCAGGGCTGGAAGTGCTCTCCGTCGTCGACCCTCGCGATCACCGTGAGCACCAGGCCGATCACGATCGCCTCGAGGATCAGGGTCCCGGCCATGATCCCCCGAAGTCCCTTCCACGGATCCACCGAGGGTTCGTGGGCGGTGGCCGCCGGATCGACGGAACCGGTGTCGGTCACTGTGCGTCCTTTCCGAACAGGCTGCGGGCGGCCCCCGCGGTCAACACCGATCCCGTCACGAGTACGCCGACCCCGGAGACGTCGTCGTCGGCGGTCGGGTCGGGGACCCCCACCAGGTCCAGCGCGGCGCTGATCGCATCGGGCAGGGTGTCCACCACGTGGACCCGCTGGGCGGTGAACCGGTCCTCGGCGACCCTCGCGAGGTCCTCGAGCGCCATCGCGCGCGGCGACCCGGTCCTGGTGACGACGACCTCGTCGACCACCGGCTCGATGGCCGCGAGGAAGGCGTCGGCGTCCTTGCCGTCCAGCATCGCGACCACGGCGACGAGACGTCGGAAGTCGAATTCGGAGGTCACCGCCTCGGCGAGTGCGCGCCCGCCGTGACCGTTGTGCGCGGCGTCCACCAGCACCGTCGGGCTCGAGCTGAGGCGCTCGAGCCGGCCGGGGTTGTCCACGGCGGCGAATCCGGCGCGGATGAGCTCGGGGTCCAGCGACCGGTCGGGGCCCGCCCCGAAGAACGCCTCGACGGCGGCCAGGGCGGTGGCGGCGTTCTCGGCCTGGTGCTCGCCGAACAGAGGGAGGAACACCTCCGGGTACTCGCCTCCGAGACCACGCAGGGTGAGCTGCTGTCCGCCCACCGCCAGGCGGCGCTCGACCACGTCGAACTCCGAGCCGAGACGTGCCACCACCGCGCCCACCTCGACCGCGCGACGCAGCAGCACCTCCATCGCCTCGGGCTCCTGGCGACCGATCACGGCGACCGGGTCCCTCGGCAGCAGGTCATCCTCTGCTCCGGGCTGGATGATCCCCGCCTTCTCCCCCGCGATGGTCGCCAGGTCGTCCCCGAGGTAGTCGGTGTGGTCCAGACCGACAGGGGTGACGACGGCGACGGCCGGCCTCACCACGTTGGTGGCGTCCCAGGTCCCGCCCATCCCGGTCTCCACCACGGCCACGTCCACCGGGGCGTCGGCGAAGGCCGCGAAGGCCATCGCGGTGAGCACCTCGAAGTAGCTCATCCGGGGTCCACCACCGGCCTCGGACCGCTGGTCCACCAGTTCCAGGTACGGCTGCAGTTCGCGGTAGGTGTCCACGAACAGGCGTGCCGGGACGGGCTCGCCGTCCAGGGCGATGCGCTCGGTGACGGTCTGCAGGTGCGGGCTGGTGTTGCGCCCGGTGCGCTGGTGCAGTGCCCGAAGGAGGGCGTCGATCATCCGGGTGACCGAGGTCTTGCCGTTGGTCCCCGCCACGTGGACGACCGGGTAGGCGTGCTGCGGATCCCCGAGGACGCCGGTGAGCTCCGCGATCCGGTCCAGGCTCGGTTCGAGGCGGGTCTCCGGCCACCGGGTGGCCAGTTCCTCCTCGACCGCCGCGAGCTCTGCGGTGTCGGCCTGCCACTCGGGGCTGCCGACCTCCGGGATCGGTCGCGGCTCCTGGTGGTCCTCGCCGTCCTCGTCACCGGGCAGCGGCCCGCCGAGGGAGACCCCGGAGACCAGGCCCTCCTCGCCGAGCATCTCGGCGACGTCCTCCTCCGTGGGGGTGTCCCAGCCCTCGTCCGGGTCGTGGGGCTCGAGCCACCGATGACCCGCCATCAGGCGGTGCTCCCGGCCGGGAGGCCCTCGAGTCGGGCGGAGATCCGGCTGACCTCGGTCTCGGCGAGATCCCGGCGCGCGCGGATCTTGTCCACCACGTGGTCGGGGGCCTTGCCGAGGAACGCCTCGTTGCCCAGCTTGGCGCCGGTGGTCTCCAGCTCCTTGCGCGCGGCCGCGAGGTCCTTCTCCAGGCGGCGACGCTCGGCGGCCAGGTCGATGGTGCCGGAGGTATCGATCTCGACCCCCACCGTGGACAGCCCCAGCCGGACCTCGAGCGAGGCGGTGGCGGTGAAGTCGTCCCCGGCCGGGGTGATCCGCGCGAGCGAGGCCACCTGGTCGAGCAGGTCGGCGGGCAGATCCGCCGCGTCGACCCCGGTGACGCGCGCGGGCACCCGCTGGCCGGGCTTGAGTCCCTGGTCGGAGCGGAAGCGGCGGATCTCGGTGACGAGGGTCTGGGCGTCGGCCACGCGGCGCACGGACTCCGCGGCCCCCTCTGCCGGGGCCACGTCGGAGGGCCAGTCCGCGACCACCACGGAGTCGCGTCCGGTCAGGGCCGTCCACAGCACCTCGGTGACGAACGGGATGACGGGGTGCAGCATCCGCAGCACCACGTCCAGCACGTGTCCCAGCACGAGCCGCGTGTGCTCGGCGCGCTCGGAGCCGCGCGCCTCGTCGTCGTTCCCGAACTGGACCTTGGCCAGCTCCAGGTACCAGTCACACACCTCGTCCCACGCGAAGTGGTACAGGGCCTCGCAGGCCTTGGAGAACTCGTAGCGGTCCAGGGCGTCGTCGACCGACACGCGCACCTCGCCGAGGCGCCGGAGGATCCACCGGTCGGCGTCGGTGAGCGCGGACGCGTCCGGGAGCTCGCCCACCTTCGCGCCGTTCATCAGCGCGAACCGCGTGGCGTTGAACAGCTTGGTGGCGAAGTTGCGCGA
This sequence comes from Dietzia sp. Cai40, assembly GCF_014145165.1. Taxonomy (NCBI): domain Bacteria; kingdom Bacillati; phylum Actinomycetota; class Actinomycetes; order Mycobacteriales; family Dietziaceae; genus Dietzia; species Dietzia sp. Cai40. The sequence goes on from NZ_JAALEB010000080.1 coordinate 3,308, forward strand.
GGCCTGGGCGGCGTCGTCACCCACGGACAGGTCGCCGCCGGGGTTGGCGCCCCGGGCCAGGGTGAAGCGCAGGGCGTCGGCGCCGAAGCGGTCGACCCAGTCGAGCGGGTCGATGCCGTTTCCCCTGGACTTGGACATCTTCTGGCCGTGCTCGTCGCGGACGAGCCCGTGGAGGAACACGTCGGTGAACGGGACCTTCCCCGGGGCGGAGGTGTCACCCGTCAGGGTGCGACCCACGAAGGTGCCGAACATCATCATCCGGGCCACCCAGAAGAACAGGATGTCGTACCCGGTGACCAGCACGGACGTGGGGTAGAACCGCTCGATGTCGGTGGTCCGGTCGGGCCAGCCCATGGTCGAGAACGGCCACAGCCCGGAGGAGAACCACGTGTCGAGCACGTCCGTGTCCTGCGTGTACCCGGCGGGCGGCTCCTCGCCCACGCCCACACAGACCACCTCGCCGTCCGGCCCGTACCAGATGGGGATGCGGTGGCCCCACCACAGCTGGCGGGAGATGCACCAGTCGTGCATGTCGTCGACCCAGTCGAACCAGCGCGGTTCCTGGCTCTTCGGGTGGATCACCGTGTCGCCGTCGCGCACGGCGTCGCCGGCCATCCTGGCCAGCTCCTCGACCCTGACCCACCACTGCAGGGACAGCCGGGGCTCGATCGGCTCGCCAGATCGCTCCGAGTGTCCGACGGAGTGCAGGTACGGGCGCACCTCCTTGACGATCCGGCCCTCGGCGGCGAGGTCCTCGCGGATCACCCTTCGCGCCTCGAACCGGTCCATCCCGTCGTAGCGTGTCCCCGTGTCGGCGATGCGGCCGGCCGCGTCCATGATCGTGGGCATCTCCAGCCCGTGGCGCTGGCCGATCGCGAAGTCGTTGGGGTCGTGCGCGGGCGTGACCTTGACGGCCCCCGTCCCGAACTCGGGGTCCACGTGGTCGTCCGCCACGACGCGCATGGTCCAGCCCTCACGGAACGGGTGCTCGATCTCGGTGCCCACGAGGTGGGCGTACCGCGGGTCCTCCGGGTGCACGGCGATCGCCGTGTCGCCCAGCATCGTCTCGAGCCGGGTCGTGGCCACCACCAGGTGCGGCTGCGAGTCGTCCATCGAGCCGTAGCGGAAGCTCACCAACTCGCCCTCGACATCCGCGTACTTGACCTCGATGTCCGAGATCGCGGTCTGGAGTGTGGGCGACCAGTTGACCAGCCGCTCGGCGCGGTAGATCAGCCCCTGGTCGTAGAGCTCCTTGAAGATGGTCTGCACCGCGCGGGACAGTCCCTCGTCGAGGGTGAACCGTTCACGCGACCAGTCGACTCCGTCGCCGAGGCGGCGCATCTGCTCGCCGATGGTCCCGCCGGACTCACGCTTCCACTCCCAGACCTTCTGGATGAACGCCTCTCGCCCGATCTCGTGGCGGTCGATCCCCTCGGCGCGGAGCTTGCGGTCCACGAGGGTCTGGGTGGCGATCCCGGCGTGATCCATTCCGGGAAGCCAGAGGACCTCGAACCCCTGCATGCGCTTGCGCCGCGTGAGCACGTCCATGAGCGTGTGGTCGAGCGCGTGGCCCATGTGCAGGCTGCCCGTGACATTCGGCGGAGGCAGCACCACCGAGTACGCGGGCTTGTCGCTGGAGGGGTCCGCCTCGAAGTAGCCGGCGTCGACCCAGCGTCGGTACAGCTCGGACTCGACCTCGCCGGGGTTCCAGGAGGCGGGGAGCAAATCCGCGCGGTCGGTCTCGGGGCCGGGGGTCGCTGCAGTCGTCACCCGACCATCGTAGGCCGTCCGCGCCGGGACCCCACACACGCCGCCCGGGCCCCGCCCCCGGGGTCAGTCGGTCAGGCCGAGGGCGTGCACGGCGTCGCGCTCGGAGATCAACTCGGCCACCGAGGCGTCGATGCGGGCGCGCTGGAAATCGTCGATCTCCAGACCCTCGACGACCTCCCATTCCCCGCCGTGACTGCGGCAGGGCAGGCCGGTGACCACCCCCGGGACCGTGTCGTACTGCCCGTCGGAGGGCAGCGCGACCGTGGTCCAGCTCTCCCCCGGTGTGCCGTGGACCCAGTCACGCATCTGATCGACGGCGGCCCCGGCCGCGGAGGCGGCCGACGACGAGCCCCGCACGGCGATGATCTCGGATCCCCGGTTCGCGACCCGCGGGATGAAGGTGTCGGCCAGCCAGTCCCGCCCGAGCCCGGCGGTCACGGGCTCACCGGCTCGGGTGAGATAGGAGACGTCCGGGAACTGGGTGGCCGAGTGGTTCCCCCACACCACGACCCCGTCGAGTTCGGCGACGGGGGCGCCCAGGCGGGTGGCGAGCTGGCTCAACGCCCGGTTGTGGTCGAGCCGCATGAGGGCGGTGAACCGACCGGCCGGGACGTCCGGGGCGTGCCTGTGCGCGATGTAGGCGTTGGTGTTGGCGGGGTTGCCCACCACCACGACGCGGATGTCGTCCGCGGCGCCGGCGTTGATCGAGCGTCCCTGGTCGCGGAAGATGGCACCGTTCGCGCTCAACAGGTCGGAGCGCTCCATGCCCTTGCCCCGCGGCATGGCCCCGACGAGGAACGCGGCGTTGGCGCCGTCGAACGCCGCGGTCGCGTCGTCGGTGATCTCGATCGAGTCGACCAGCGGCAGAGCGCAGTCCTCGATCTCCATCGCCACGCCCTCGGCGGCCGTGACGGCCGACGGGATGTCCAGCAGTCGGAGGCGGACCGGGGTGTCGGGGCCGTAGACCAGACCGGACGCCAGCCGGAAGAGCAAGGAGTAGGCGATCTTTCCGGCGGCACCGGTGACGGTGACGGTGACCGGGGCGGTGGAGCTCATGCGCGGGGACCTTCCTCTGGCGACGACGGGGTCGGTCCCCACAGTAGTGAGGAACCGGCACCCTGTTGACCGCGCGAGCCGCCGTACACCCGTTGTTCGCCCCGGGGCCGATCGGTGGTGTGCCGACCGGGCGGAGGGGCGGTCGGGCGGGAGGTCGCGCTAGGTGTGGACGTCGGCGCCCGTCTTGGCGCGGATCTCCTCGATCGTGACGCCCGGGGCCGGTTCGACGAGTCGGAACCCCTCCGGGCAAATGTCGAGGACGCACAGGTCGGTGACGACCCGCTGGACGCATCCGCGCCCGGTGTACGGCAGGGAGTTCTCCGCCAGGAGTTTGGCCTCGCCCGTGCGGGTGACGTGGTCCATCATCACGACCACCCGGCCGGCGCCGTGGACCAGGTCCATGGCCCCGCCCATGCCTTTGACCATGGCGCCGGGGATCATCCAGTTGGACAGGTCACCGGTCTGTGAGACCTGCATGGCGCCGAGCACGGCCACGTCGACCGTTCCGCCCCGGATCATGGCGAACGACGCCGACGACGAGAAGAACGCCGCCCCGGCAGCCGCGGTGATCGTCTCCTTGCCCGCGTTGATCATCTCCGGGTCGAGCTGTTCGGGCGTCGGGTAGGGGCCCACGCCGAGGATCCCGTTCTCCGAATGGAGAGTGACGTGGACGCCCGTCGGTAGGTGGTCCGGGATCAGTGTCGGCATTCCGATCCCCAGGTTGACGTACTGCCCGTCGACGAAATCGGTGGCGATGCGTGCCGCCATCTGCTCGTGTGTCCAGCTCATGACCTGTCCTCTCCCCTGCTGCTGAGCTTCTCGATCTCCACGCCGGTCTCCTGGCGTCCGACCTCGACGAGCCGCTGGACAAAGATGCCGGGGAGATGGACGTCCGCCGGGTCGATCTCGCCGGCCGCGACGATCTCCTCGGCCTGGACGATCGTGATGCGGCCGGCCATCGCGACGTCCGGGTTGAAGTTCCGGGCGGTGCCGCGGAACTGCAGGTTGCCCGCCGTGTCCGCCCGATGGGCGTGGACGAGCGCGAAATCCGTGACGATCGCGCGCTCCAGGACGTACGGGGTCCCGTCGAACTCTCGGACCTCTTTGGGCTCGGAGGCCACGGCGACTCCCCCGTCGCCGTCATAGCGCAGCGGCAGTCCGCCCTCGGCGACCATCGTCCCGACGCCCGCCGGCGTGTAGAAGGCCGGGATGCCCGCCCCACCGGATCGCATCCGCTCGGCGAGCGTGCCCTGCGGCGTCAGCTCCACCTCGAGCTCCCCGCTCAGGTACTGCCTGGCGAACTCCTTGTTGGCCCCCACGTAGGAGGCCGTGGTGCGGGTGATGCGGCGGGCCTCCAGGAGCGTGCCGAGGCCGAAGCCGTCCGTGCCGCAGTTGTTGCTCACGGTCTGCAGATCGGTGGCGCCCTGTTCCAGGAGTGCGTCGATCAGGACGGCGGGGATGCCGACCAGACCGAAACCCCCCACGGCGAGGGAGGCGCCGTCCGGGATGTCCGCGACCGCGGCGGCGGCCGACGAGAAGATTTTGTTGGTCATGTCACACATCGTAGGACCTGTTCGCCTGTTGCACAACTGTTCGTCTTACGTACACTTCCAGCGTATCGTGGTTCACGTCACCCGCACCAGAACTGACCCGCCGCTCCCCAGGAAAGGACCCATCCCATGCCCGCCACCCTGTCTCACCAGGTCAGCGGCCCGCCCTCAGCGGATGCCCCTGCCGTAGTACTGCTCGGATCCCTCGGTTCGGACCGGTCGATGTGGGACGCCCAGGTGCGCGATCTGGCCCGCGACCACGTGGTGATCGCCGTCGACCAC
>NZ_JAALEB010000081.1:0-2447 GCF_014145165.1 Dietzia sp. Cai40
CCCGGGGCCCGTCAGCACCGGCCTCCGGCCGGAGGGCCGATCCGCCTCCGGCGCGGCCGATCGGCGACCGTCCACCGGGACGCTCCCCGTCCGGGTGGCGTGGGGCAGCATCAGGCCCCCGTCGTAGGGCGCGCCGCTCTGCGGGGACCGCCGTGAACTCATGTCCAAAATGTAGGCGCTCGGGGGCGTGGGGTCACGCAGAATCGTTGCCATGGACACGAACTGCTCTAGAACTCGTTCTACTTATTGAGAGTTTGACCTGATCAGGGTGCCGTCTGGACATGAGAACAAGTTCAGGTCACAATGTGAGGACAGCCACATTTCGTCCGCCCTCGCGAAGGATTCTGCCATGACCGAAGCTGCTGACCATTCGACCGATCCGCTCGCCGGAACCAACCCGGAGATGAACGAGGCCGCGGTGTTCGAGGCCGTCGCCGACAAGATCCCGGACAACGCACTGCTGACCATGGACGGCGTCGACTACACCTACCGTCAGGTCGACGATCTCGCCAACCAGATGGGGCACCTGCTCCGCGCCCACGGTGCGGAGCCGCTCAGCCACGTCGCGCTCTACATGAAGAACAGCACCGCGCACATGGCGGCCATCATCGGGTGCATGAAGACCCGGGTGGCCGGGATCAACGTGAACTACCGGTACACCGCGCCCGAGTTGGTCTACCTGTTCAACGACTCCAAGTCGATCGCCGTGCTGGTCGACGCCGAGTTCGCCGAGACCATGGCCGCAGCGGTCCCGAAGCTCGAGACCGTGCGTACCGTGATCGTGTTCGGCGGCGTCCCGGAGGTCCTGGCCTCGGCGTGTGCCGAGAAGGGCCTGACGGTGGTCGACGGGGACACCGAGTGGCCGGCACAGTCGGCGGAGCGGGACTTCGAGCCCGTCCGCGGCGACGACCACTGGATCGTCTACACCGGCGGGACCACCGGCTTCCCCAAGGGCGTGCAGTGGCACATGTCGGACTACTTCTACGCGTGCCTGTCCGGGGGCAACCCCTACGGTGACAAGCGGCACAGCCCCGCCGAGGTCGCCGACAACGTCTCGCCCGACGGCGGGATGAAGGTGGTCATCTCGGCCCCGCTCATGCACGGTGCGGGCCTGTTCACGCTGCTGACCTTCGTGAACCTCGGCGGCCACCTCATCATGTTCCGCGAGTTCGACGCGGCGGAGATCATCCGGGCGACCGCCGAGCACAAGGCGCACATCCTCATGTTCGTCGGCGACGGCATGGCGGTGCCGCTGACGGACGAGCTGGTCAAGGGCACCGAGACCATGGACTTCAGCACCCTGTTCATGATGGCCTCCGGCGGCGGCATCTGGTCCAAGTCCAGCCGCGAGCGCGTGCTCGAGGTGCTGCCCAACATCATCATCCGCGACAACTTCGGCGCCTCGGAGGCCGGCAACGACGGCGAGCTCGGGATGAGCGAGTCCGGCGAGATGACCATCCCGGCCAGCCCGAAGCTCGGCCTGGTCGACGAGGACTTCCATCCCATCGAGCCGGGCTCGGACGAGATCGGCTACATCGTCCGCCGCGGTCACCTGCCGATCGGTTACTGGAACGACCCGGAGAAGACCGCCAAGACGTTCCCCGTGGTCGACGGTCGACGCGTCTCGGTCCTGGGCGACATGGGACAGCTCCGCGAGGACGGCACCATCGTGTTCCTCGGCCGCGGTTCGGGGTGCATCAACACCGGCGGCGAGAAGGTCTTCCCGGAGGAGGTCGAGCAGGCGCTCAAGGCGCACCCGGCCGTGCACGACGCGCTCGTCGCCGGGGCGCCGGACCCGCGCTACGGCCAGAAGGTCGCCGCCGTGGTCTCGTTCCGCGAGGGGCAGTCGGTGGAGCAGGACGAGCTGTCCGAGTTCCTGCGTCAGTCACTGGCCAACTACAAGGTCCCCAAGGTGATCGTCGACGTGCCCGAGATCCGCCGCTCGCCCGCGGGCAAGGCCGACTACAAGTGGGCCAAGGACCAGCTGCCCGCGAGCTGACGGCACGGCGCTAGTCCGTCGCGAGGATGCGCTCGACCGCGCCCAGCGGGACCCCCACCCAGCTGGGCCGGTTGCGCGACTCGTACACCACCTCGTAGAGGGCCTTGTCCAGCGTGTACGCCCGGAGGAGCGCACCGGAGTCGCGGGGGTCCGAGTCGCTCACCTCGGCGTACCCGGCGCAGAAGGCGTCGACGTTACGGTCCCGCCACTCGCGGGCCCGGAACCGCAACTGCCGGTCGTCGACCCCCACCAGCGTGTGCTGGGCGGCGTAGTCGAGGCTGCGCAGGATCCCCGCCACGTCGCGGGCGGGGGAGTCCGGCACCCGGCGTTCGGCCAGCGGGGCGGCCGGCTCGCCCTCGAAGTCGATGATGATCCAGCGGTCCGGGGCCCGCAGGGTCTGGCCCAGGTGCAGGTCGCCGTGGACGCGGTGGACCGGCACCGGGCCGGA
>NZ_JAALEB010000082.1:0-2869 GCF_014145165.1 Dietzia sp. Cai40
CGCACGCTCCCGCGGCTGACGATGAGCACCTCCTCGCCGCCATCACCCGAGCGGTTCAGCAACGTCCCGATCCGCTTAGCCATCAGAAGTCCCTCTCGCCCGGTCTGTGTATCAATACACTCTAGACCCGACGGGATGGCGTTTCATAAGTATCGCACTAGACCCTGCGACACAGCAGCGATCGTTGGCGGCGTTCCGTCCCGCACGGGTGCACCCCAAAGGGGCGGAAGTTGTAAGAGGAAGTGCCGGGCTGGGTTGTCGCGGCCGATGGATACGGTGAGTAGGTGGAAATGACCTCGGCGGGTATGCGTGCGTTTGTTGATGAGTCCAGTTGCGTCCGGACCGATACAACTCAGGAGTACCTAATCGGGGCGGCCATCGTCACCGCAGGAGATTGCGACGAGATCCGAGAAGCGCTACGCCATCTTCGTCTTCCAGGCCAGATCAAACCTCACTGGACCGATGAAAGTGATCGCCGCCGCCGCACGATCACAGAGACAATCGCCGATCTGGGTTCCATGCACGTAGTCGTTGCACACCTCAGTGGGCGCAACCGAAAGACTGAGCGCCACAGGCGAAAGTGCCTGGAAACGCTCTACTACGAACTCGGAGAGGCTGATGTCCTAGACATCACTCTCGAACGGCGAAGCGACTCTCAGGACAAGCAGGACCGCGCCCATATCGTTTCGTTGCAGAACCAGGGTTGGCATCGGGGCCTGAGGATTAGCCACTGCCGTGGTGGCGATGACCCCTTGTTGTGGATCCCGGACGCTGTGCTTGGGGCGGTGAACGCGAGCTTCTCCGGAGATGTTAGCTACATCGATGTGCTCCGCGGCAGCATCCTGATCGAGAAGCGGACCCCCGAGTCTCTGATGCCAGAGTCTGGACAAAGCGAAAGGCCCTAGATCCAGTCGTCCGGCTGGGGTTCTAAGGCCTTCTTCCCGTTCCGTCGTAACGGTGGGCAGTTCCTAGCGTAGTGACGGCCCCCTCTGGGTGCAAGCCATTTCTACTTCCGGATGCTGGGAGCGGCTCCGACGAACCCCCGAGCGGATAACTGTCGGCTACAGTAGATCGGCCCCTACCTGCGCTAACAGTCCTTCTCTGGAGCTCCTCGGGTGTGCTTCGGTGGTGATCCCAAGCCCGTCCGGCGAGGCGCCCCGCCGCCGTCACGCCTATCTCTGCAGGTGCCGGCACCTCGTTCGAAGTCCTTCACGAGCTCGGAAACCTTACCTGGGACAACACCCGTCGCGTCCACATTCAAACGTTCCCCGATGACGACCCCGTCGGCCCCCTGACCGCCCGGCACGGGCTCGTTGATCGGGCCCCACGTAGTGGCCCACGTTCGACAGGCCCGTGGGGGCCCTAAGCGAATTGGGGTAGCGGCACCAGCGCCCGGCACACCGACCCGTCTCTGCGTGCACAACAAGCTAGAGAAGCACCAGTAGCGTGCTTGTCTACCGTTACTAGATTAACTAAGCTAGCACCGCTAGCTAGCCAAACGTTGATAGTTATGGCTGCTCCGCGAGCCTTCGCTACGTCACTATCTATCAGGGTTAGCCTCGCTAGCACTACGACGCGAACTACCCAGCGATTATCCGAGGGAACGTAACCGTCCAGCCAACCTAGCGAGCACCTGTGGTTGGCCGCCACTTCGAGAGGAACGCGCATGGTCCGCAAGTTAGCGCTCTGCAATCAGAAGGGCGGCGTCGGCAAAACTGCAACGACGCTCGGCCTGGCTAGTGCACTGAGCGATCAGGGACGCAATGTTCTGATTGTGGACGTCGACCCTCAGGGGAACTCCACCACTGGGCTCGGTGTCGAAATCACGGACGACATGATGACGACGTTCGACCTCATGAACCGAACCGCTGCGGGAGCTGCAGCCAATGCCGTCATCGCAACCCCTTGGGACAGGGTTGACCTCATCCCATCCAACGAAGCATTGGCCAACATCGAGTCGGACGGAGCCAACGATTTGATCTTCCGCCTCGACATCGCGTTCGAGGGGCTCGACCTCTCGGTCTACGACGCGGTCCTCTTCGATTGTCCACCGTCACTGGGGAAGTTGCTCTTTGCCGTGTTGTGCGCAGCCGACGGGGTCATTGCCATCACCGAGCCAACCATCGACAGTGTCCGGGGGATCGAAAACCTTCAGGAAACGATCCGCAATGTCCAGAGACGACCCAACCCCCGACTCGTGCTCGAGAAAATTGTCCTTAGCCGTAAGCGGGCCACCGGCGAACACCGATTCCGCGAGAGCGAGTTGCGTGAGACCTACGGAGAACTGGTCGCGAAGACCGCCATTCCGGAACTGACCGCCCGCCAGGACGCGCATAGCACTCACACGCCGATCCACAGGTTCACTGGCGGCAAGGCGTTAGCTCTCCAGGTCGCTTACACGGATCTACTTTCCGAGCTGGTAATCACCGAAGGGACTGCAGCATGAGCGTCCAGCGTGAACCCGCAATCCGACGAACTACCCACCCCGCAGCGGACTTGCCCGAGCGACCTACCCCGACTCCCGCGCCGCTGTCCGCCCCACAGACAAACCAGCCCGCCGCGCGGGGGGAGGAGCGACTGACGGAGCAGCACAATGTCCGGTTGCGCCCATCAACGAAAGCACGGCTACTCCGCGCGGTAGACAAACTGCGCTACGAAACAGGCGACCGCACTATCAGTATCGCGTCCATCACCGACAGCGCCATCGTCGAGTACTTGGAATCACGAGACTGCTGATCAGACATCGACAGGCTTCGGGCTCGAGTTCTGGCCTGCTGCGGTGATCTCGGACAGTGGGCCCTCCTAAAGTGAGGGACCTACCGAAATGAGATCCAGCAGTGAGTGCATCACGCAGGCGGTTCAGCCAGGA
>NZ_JAALEB010000083.1:0-10821 GCF_014145165.1 Dietzia sp. Cai40
TTGCGCGTGGTCAGGGAGATCTCGTCGGTGGTCGGGTACCCGAGTTCAGAGTTCTCCGCGCCGGCCTCCCGGTAGGTGGTCAGGATGGCGCCCTCGACGACCCTGGGGCCGGTGGCGGAGGACCAGTAGACGGTGCCGCCCTGGAAGCCCTGGACCACTCCGGGCTTGTTCGGGTTGGTGATCTCGTCGGTGGTCGGGTAGCCGAGGTCCCCGCGCTCGGCGCCGCGCTCCTGCCACATCGACCGGATCGCCCCGCGGATCGCGTGCGCCCCGGTGGTCGGCGACCAGTAGATGACCCCGTTCTGGAACTGGGTGAACCGGCCCCTGCCGTCAGGCGTGGTGGTCTCGCCCGAGGTGGGCAGCCCCAGCGGGCCGTCGGGTCCGCCCTCGGCCTGGTAGGCGGCGCCGATGGCCCCGAGGACCGAGTGCGCGCCCGTCTGCTGCGACCAGAAGACCCGGCCGAAGCGGAAGTCGGTGGCCTTGCCGCCCTTGACGTCGTACTCGCCAGTCAGACACGGGCCCAGACCGGGCTGACGCTCGGCGACCCGGGCGATCTCACCCTGCGCCGCGCACGGGGGCTCGACGTTCTCGATCTCGACGGCGCCCGCGAACTGGGGCCACGCCTGCATCATCTCGAACTGCCAGTACGGCCACGTGTGCGTGCCCGAGGGCCGGAAGTTGGCGGTCACCTCGACGCCGGCCCCGCGGGCCTTGTTGACGAAGGTCTGGGTGGTCATCCGCGACAGCAGCTCGAGCCCGTAGCCCGGGAAGTTGGTGGGGATGTCCGGCAGACCCGACGGCTGGTCCCACGGACCGGTGTTCCCGCTTCCCGCGGACACGTAGACGCTCTGGCCGCGGAGCTTGTCCGCGTGGAGCTTGGGGTCCTGCTCCTGCCACCTGGCCGAGCCGAGGGGTCCCCACATGCTCTCCGCCTGATACCCGCCGGCGTCCTGCATGGCCACCTTGATGGCCTCGGGCATGCCGAAGCTCGTGGTGTCGAGGAAGCCCGAGTAGCTCGCCGCGAACTGGAAGTAGTCCGGGTAGCGCTGCGAGAGCATCATCGCGGCCGTGCCACCCATCGACAGCCCGGCCACGCCGTGCTTGTCGTTCACCCGCCAGTCGCGGGCCAGTAGCGGCGGCAGCTCCTCCATGAGGAACGTCTCCCACTGGTAGGCCGAGCCGTTGGCGTCCGCGACCCAGTCCGTGTAGAAACTCGATTCGCCGCCGACGGGGAGCACGATGATCGCGTTCTTGGCGTCGAAGAACTGGGAGATCTTGGTCTCGAGGGTCCATCCGCTGGCGTCGTTGCGCGCCCGCAGGCCGTCGAGCAGGAGCAGGGAGGGGTACGTGCGTTCCGGCTCGGCGTTCCACTGGGCCGGGAGCATGAGCTGCACCTGGATGGCCTGCTCCATGGCCGGGGACTGCACCCACAGTGCGACCCGGTTGGCCGTCTTCCACTCGACCTTGTCCAGGCGGACTCCGGTCGGGAGGGTCGTCGGCACGCTCAGGGAGGGGGAGTCCACCCGGTTCCCGGGGGTCTGCCGGGCCGGGTCCTCCTGGCCGGGACCGGTCGGTGCCGGGGAGCCCTGGACCGGGGAGCCCTGGGCGGGAGTCTCCTGACCCGGGGTCACCCGGACCGGGGTCTCCTGGGCGCCCGCAGCCGGAGGGACGATGAGGCCGGAGCCCACCATTCCCACCACGAGTGGGGCCGCCAGGAGGGACGCCCACCGGGTGCGGGGGCTCGCGTGTGCGCTGGGGGTCGCCATGTGAGGTTCTCTTCCTTGCCGCGTCGTCGCCGAACGTCTCGGTGAACGGGCCGCGAGCGCGACCCGGACAGCTTCTGCCCGGGGCCCTGGTCCGTCGTCCGCCCGCGGGCTCCCCTCCCGCGGCCGAACCCGGTGGTCACGCAAGCGACCGGGGCCCCGCACGAGAATCTACGCACGGGGCCCCGGTGTGACGGGTGAGGACTCGCTGAGCGGAGCCCGATTCGTCGGCTAACCGACCGTGATCACCACGCGAAGGCGTTCATCACGGGCAGGATCTGCGCCGAGCGGGCGGCGATCAGGTCGTCGTTCCAGTAGCCCCACCCGTGGATGCCGGTGGTGCGGTAGTCGAACGTGGCCTGGTTGGGCCGGGCGTTGAGGGTGTTCTGGAACGCGATGGTCGATCCGCGCGACAGACCCTCGAGGATGATGCCGTTGAAGGTGTTGAACACGGCCTGCAGGCTGGAGGGCTGGTCGTACCGGCCGGGGATGGCCGAACCCGCGGTGACGTACATCGGGATGTCGCGCAGCTTGTCCGCGTTGAGCAGCGGGTCGTTCTGACCCCAGCGCGGCGAGCCCGGGAGGCCCCACATGGCGAACGGGTCGCACTTGCACTGGTCGAACATCGCCAGCGGGATCATCGTGTACATGCCCGGCGCGGTGGGGTTCATGTAGCCGGAGAACACCGAGACCTGCTTGAACTGGTTGCGGTGCTTGGCGGCCAGCATCGCGGCGGCGGACCCGCCCATGGACAGCCCGGCGATGGCGTTGTTGTCCGTGCGCACGCCGAAGTGGGCGTTCAGGTACCCGGGGAGCTCGCGGGTCAGGAAGGTCTCGTACTTGTACTCGACGAGGTTGCCGCCCAGGTTGATGGGCCGGTCCCAGTCGGAGTAGAAGGAGACCTGGCCGCCGACCGGCATGACCAGGGTGATGTTGTCCTGGAGGAAGATGCGCTGGGCCTGTGCGTCACGCGTCCACGCGTTCCAGTCGTCCCGCGCCCGCAGGCCGTCGAGGAGGTACAGGCCGGCGTTGCCGCCGAAGCGGGCGGGCTGGACCTGGACCTTGATGTGGCGGTTCATCGCCGGCGACCAGACGTCGCACAGCTGGACCCAGGAGGCGACCGGATCCCAGGTACACCCGGGGCGCAGCCAGTTCCGGAAGCCCACCGGGTTCTCGTTGCCGGCGGCCGGCTGGAAGGCGGGGGCCGCGGGCGGCGCGCCGGCTGATCCGGCGGATCCGAGGCTGGCGGACGAGCCCTGCTCGGTGGCCTGGGCGCCGACGAGAGCCGGAGCGCCGACGACGAGGCCTGCAGCCGTCGCCAGGGCGGTGAGCCCGGCGGCGAACTTGCGCCGGAGGGTGGTCTGGGACATTCGTGGGTTCCTTTGTTCGTTCCTGGTGCCCCCAGGTGACCCGGGGCATCGGTGACGTCCATCGGACCGGCCCCACCAGGGGAGGACCGGAACTGCGACATCGTTACTGTCGCTTATTCTGGGACAGGTGTTACAGGTCGGGGACCTGATCGATCCCCTACTGTTATCGATTCGAGACAACAGTACGGGCCACACTACCGAGTGCCCTGGTACTTCTCCACTTTCTCAGGCATGGGCAACCCGCACCTCTGCACCTCGTATGCAGGGATTCTGTTGATCCGGTACTCGGCGAATGAGAATGCGTTAACCAGGTTGGACCAGCGCTTCTCCAGCGTCAACGGGCCGGAATACGAGTCGATCAGCGCCTCGGTCGCGGGGCAGGTGAGCGCCACCTCGGCCTGGTTGACCCAGTTCACGTCAATCCATCGCGGGAAGTTGACCGGGTCCTCGACCACCCCGGTGCGCGCGAGCACCCAGTCGTACGGGAGGAACTTGTCGTGGCCGATACGCCCGTCCTCCATGCGGTCGGTGTGTGCGGCCAACGGCGAGGCCAGACCCACGGTGTCGTAGACGTCCACGTCGAGCGGGAGGTTCATGCTGGTCATGCCCAGGTTGAGGAACACGACCGTCTTGATGGGGTCGTCGGGCAGTTCGAACGGCTGCAGTCCGGGCATCGGGCGGTCGTAGGCCACCACGTCCCACCGGTCCTGGAAGCCCGGGACCGGCAGGAAGACCGCCCCCGTCCGGTTGGCCGAGACCTCTCTCACCAGTGCCCTCATGCGCGGGAAGTCGAGGTAGTCGTCCGCGAGCAACGGGTGCTTGTGGCCGGTCCGCTGGATGTAGAACTGCCGCTCGTCGACGATCCCCGCGGCGGTGATGGACTCCGGTTCGTCGCGGAACGGGTCCTGGACCACCTCGACGGTCACCGCCCATCCGACGACGACGAGCCACGCACCGGCGACGACGGGGACCGCCACCCGGCGCACGCGGGCGTCGTCCGCCCCGCGGGCGGGTCCGACCGGCAGGGGCACCACGGAGACCGGCAGGAGGAACAGGAACACCGACGGCAGCAGCACCCGGCCGTGCATGAAGTCCCCGCCGACCCGGGTGACGTACGCCAGCATGATCACGGCCACCACGAGGAAGGCGACCGTGACGACCGGGGTCGAGCGGACCCGGCCGCGCAGGCGGAGCAGACCGCCCACCTCGTCGTCGTCACCGGTCACCCCACCCCGGCGACGCGGGGACCCGGACGCGGCGGGGTCCGACCGGCGCACGGCCCACAGCGAGACCAGCCCGGCGAGCAGGACCACCGCCAGCGGCAGGAGCAGGACATACGGCGACAGCAGGTCCCACAGGTACTGGGCTCCCTTGTCCCACTTGGACCCGCCCGCGTCCTTGGCGACGGCCGTCAACGGATAGGGCAGGGCGTAGTACGACATCCGCCAGATCTGGTAGACCACCGGGACGGTTCCGGCGATGGCGACCAACCAGCCCAGATGCCGCCATGACTGCTGTGACGCCGCCAGCAGCGCCAGGAACACCACCGCCGCCAGCGCCAACTCGGGGCGCACCAGCGGACCGAGCCCGGCGATGAACGCCATCGCGGCCGTGCCCACCGCGGGTAGACCGAACCGGTACTCGCGGTGCGGCGCGCGGGCCCACCGCTGCAGGCCGAGCCACATGACGCCGATCCAGCAGATCACCAGCCCCGTCTCCAGGCCCGAGCTCGCGAAGTCCCGGGCGGGCGGCAGCATGATGTAGACCACCACGCCCAGCGGCAACAGCAGCATCGGACCACCGGCGGGGGCGCGCCGGGTGCCCCGGTACATCACGCGGGTGCCGAGCATCGCGCACGCGACCGCGATCATGCTCAGCGTCAGCGCCAACCCCAGGGCGACCAGCTCGAGCCGATAGCCGACGACCTCGTGGGTGAGATAGACGAGATAGGTCCACAGGGTGGAGGTGTTGGACTCGACCCGCTCCCCCGCGTTGAACACGGGTCCGTTGCCGGCGATGAGGTTGCGGACCGTGCGCAGGACGATCAGCCCGTCGTCGGCGATCCACCGGCGCTGCCACGCGCCGGCGAGGAACACCGCCACCACCACGACGAGGCCGCCCCAGAAGACGGCCGGCTCGGCCCGGGGTCGCCCGGTGATCCGCTCCGTGATCCGGTCGGTGATCCGCTCAGGGTTCCGCGAGGCCACGGTCGCCGGGGGCCGGTCCGCTGCCGGACGCCCCGCTCCCGGATTCCCCGCCGTCACCTCCGACATCGCCCGCCCACCCCGGTCAGGCGAAGGACGGCACGAGGTAGACGCCGATCACGACGGTCAGGACCCACAGCCCGGCCAGGACCTGCAGGACGCGGTCCCCGAGCGCGATGTCCTCGGGCTCGCCGGCCTGGGCGGCGTCGACGTCGACCGCATAGCGCAGCACCGCGATGGTGAACGGCACGATCGAGATCTGCAACCACACGGCCGAGCCGGACGGCTGGGTGGGATCGGAACCGCGGTCGTACGCCCACAGGGCGTAGCAGAGCACGAGCACCGTCGCCGACAGCGTCCACACGAACCGCAGGTAGGTCGGGGTGTAGCTCTCCAGGGCCTTGCGGATCTTGGCCCCGGTCCTCAGGTGCAGGTTCAGTTCGGCGTACCGCTTACCGGCCGCCATGAACAGGGAGCCGAACGCCATGACCAGCAGGAACCACTGCGAGATCTCGACCTCGGCCGCCGCGCCGCCCGCCACCGCGCGGAGCAGGAACCCGGAGGAGACGAACGCGATGTCGAGCACCGGCTGGTGCTTGAGTCCGAAGCAGTACATGAGCTGCAGCACGATGTACACGGCCACGACGATCGCCAGCGCCGGGTGGGTGAACAGCACCGAGATGCTGATCGAGGCGACGATGAGCGCCACCGCCATGCCGTAGGCCAGTCCGACCGGCAGCACCCCGGCGGCGATGGGACGGAACCGCTTGGTGGGGTGCGCGCGGTCCGCCTCGACGTCCATCGCGTCGTTGATCAGGTACACGCTCGAGGCCGCCATGCAGAACGCCACGAAGGCGATGAAGACCGAGAAGAGGACCGAGGTGTCGGTGAGCGTCTGCGACCCGGCCGCGGCGGGGGCCGCGACCACGAGGACGTTCTTGACCCACTGCCGTGGCCGGAGGGCCTTGATCATGCCGTCGAGCAGGTTCTTGGGCGGTGAGCCCTTGGCCTCCTCCTCGGCCTCGGCGAGGTCGATCTCGTTGGCGGTGTGCGGCTCCGCACCGAGAAGGTGGTGATCGCCCCCGCCCCGGGAGGCCGGGACTCCGGTCTGATCGGTCATCGATTCTCCTCGGGGGTCGGGGTGGTGCGCGGTCCGGGCGCGCCGTCACGCAGCGCCTCCGGCAGCAGGCGCTGGACGGGGTCCGTGGGCCAGACCGCGCGGGTGAGCGCAGCGCAGCCCGCGCCGACCGCGGCGCCGGCGAACACATCCGAAGGGTAGTGGACGCCCAGGACGAGCCTGGACGCCAGCATGACGGGAACGAGTGCGGGGGCCACGGGGACGCCGCTCACCGCCCCGGCCAACAGGGCGAACGCGGTGGTGGACGTGGCGTGGGAGGACGGGAAGCTGAGCGAGGAGGGCGTGCCCACCCCCACCTCGACGGTGGGGTGGTCCGGCCGTCGCCGCCGCACGACCCGCTTGATGACGACGGAGGTGGCGTGCGCCCCGAAGCTGCCCACACCGACCATCGCCCACCGGCTCCGGCGGGCGGGGTCGGCCACCACGCCGACCGCCGAGATCGCCATCCAGCCCAGCGCGTGCTCCCCGACGTGCGAGAGCGTCACGGCGGCCTCACGCGATCCGGGCACCGCGAGGAGCCGGCGCTGGATCCCGGCCAGCAACCGGACCTCACCGGTCGGGACGGGGATCTCCACCGTCGGCCCCGTGCCGGCGTGGTCGGGGCCGGCCGGCCCGGGTGCGGCCTCAGGCGTCGAAGACACGGCTCCAGGCCTCCTTGGTGACGAGTTCGGTGTGCGCATCACGGTAGCGGCGGCGCATCTCCGGGAACCGGCGGAAGAGCTCCCTGTGCACGGCCACCGACTCGGCGAACAGGGATCCGGCCTGCTCACGGTCGCGCTTGCGGTAGACCACCCCGCGCCCGTCGGCGGTGGTGACGGTGGCGCCGTCGACCCGGCTCAGCGAGTACCAGCGCGCCTCCACGGGCGGGAAGTTCGCCTGCGGCACCTCGTGGTGCGCCTTGTCGTCCCGGCTCAGGGTGTGGATGAGCCCCTTGCCCAGGGCGAGGGCCTTGCGGACCGGGCCCCGGGGCTCGGAGTGGATCCCGGCCGGGCCGCCGGAGGGCGCGGGCAGGTCCACGGCCGAGGGGATCACCACGGCGTCGGGGAACCGCGCGCGCATCGCCCGCACCTTGGGCAGGGCCGTCGGCAGCAGCTCGTAGAGCGCCTCCGGTCCTCGCAGGAAGTCGCGGATGGCCTCGATCTGGATGGCCACCGTCGAGTACTCGAGGCACACCAGGTGCTTGACCAGCGCCTTGAGGCTCGACTGCATGATGCCCTTGTGGTCGCCGTCGTGGTACAGCGACGCCACCACCAGCCGGTTGCGCAGGTGGAAGTAGGCCTGCCAGTCGATCGCGTCGTCCTTGTCCGACCACGCCATGTGCCAGATCGCCACACCCGGCATGGAGACCGTGGGGTGGCCGGCGCGGCGCGCCCGCAGGCCGTACTCCGCGTCGTCCCACTTGATGAACAGGGGCAGGGGCTGGCCGATCTTCTCGGCGACCACCCGCGGGATCAGACACATCCACCAGCCGTTGTAGTCCACGTCGATCCGGCGGTGCAGTTCCTTGGGGTTCTCCCGGTCGGTGAGGGGGTACCGGGAGAAGTCGTAGTCGTAGTCCGCGTGCGGGGCGGCGGTCCACATGAAGTCGTGCGCGCCCACCACCTCGCCCATGGTGTGGAGGTGGCTGCGCTCCTGGAGGTTGAGCATCTGGCCGCCGACCAGCATCGGCACGCGCGAGAAACGGGCGAAGGCCAGGGCCCGTAGGATCGAGTCGGGCTCGATCTCGATGTCGTCGTCCATGTAGAGGATGTACGGCGAGTCGGTGAGCCGCCGGGCCTCGTACATGATGCGGCTGTACCCGCCCGAGCCGCCCAGGTTGGGCTGGTCGAAGATACGCAGGCGCTCGCCCAGGTACTCGGCGGCCTCCGCGAACCCGGGCTCGTCACGCACCTTGCGGTCGCCCTGGTCCGGCATGAGCACCGCGTCCAGGACCGCGTCCACCTCGGGGTCGGAGGTGAGCGCCCGCAGCGCCGCGACCGCGTCCCCGGGGCGGTTGAAGGTCGGGATACCGACGGTCACCCGGCGGTCGTTGGGCACCTGCACCGACGGATCGGGGGTGCCGTCCGGGCCCGCGTCCGGGCGGGTGGCCGGCGCGTCCACGGCCGAGTACCACCCACCGGCGAGCACCTCGACGTCCGTGTCGGAGGTGAGGTCGAACCAGATCCACCCGCCGTCCTCGAACGGGCCCAGGTCGCAGACGAACTCGACCGTCGTGACCCGGTCCGCCCCCGACTCGCCCGGCTCGCCCACGACGTCCCCGGTGATCGCGATGCGCGAGCCGTCGATCTTGGACCGGTAGAGGTCCACACGGCCGGCGCCGCGGATCGTCAGCCGCAGGACCACCTCACCGAGGATCGTCCAACGACGCCAGTACGCCGCCGCGAAGGCGTTGAAGTAGGTGGCGAAGGAGACCTCGGAGTCCGCGCCGACGCTCAGGGTGGTGCGGCCGGCGGAGTGGGCGCGGCGGGCGTTGGTGGGGGCCTCGGCGAGGTAGAGCGATCTCACGTCCAGCGGCTCGCCGGCCCGGGGCAGGATGACCCGCTGGAGGCACTCCCGGCCGATCGGGTCCGCGAGACCGGCGACCGACCGCTCGACCTCGTCGACCAGTTCGTGGTGGCCGTGGTGGTGCATATGGATGAGTCCCCGTCCCTAGTCGAAAGCCGGGTCGATCGTACCCGGCGGGCCGGGGCGATCCCTCCCACCACGCGGAACCGGGGGTTCAGCGGCGTGGACGCGCCACGTAGGTTTGTCTCATGCAGCTCTCCGCCACAGCCCGGCCCCGTCCGACCCTCCGCACCGCCCTGGGCATCCTCGCCCTGTCGGTGCCCCTGGCGCTCGCCGGGTGCGGCACCGATGACTCACCCGCCGAGGACGCGGCCACCGGCACGACCGCGGGGACGCAGACCGGGGCCGAGGCGTCCGACGGAGGAACGGCCGACGCGGTCGAGTGCCCGCCCGCCGAGGGCACCGACGAGCGCATCACCTCGTTCGACTCCGCCCCGCCGATGTGCCTGACCCCCGGGGTCGACTACTCCGCCGTGATCACCACCGACGCCGGCGTGGTGACCGTGGACCTGCTCGAGGACAAGGCGCCGGAGACGGTGAACAACTTCGTCTTCCTGGCCCGCCACAAGTACTACGAGGGCATCACCTTCCACCGGGTGATCCCCGGCTTCATGATCCAGGGCGGCGACCCGCAGGGCACCGGCAGCGGCGGACCGGGCTACCAGTTCTCCGACGAGCTCCCCGCCGAGGGCGAGTACGAGATCGGGTCCATGGCCATGGCCAACGCCGGCCCGGACACCAACGGCTCCCAGTTCTTCATCGTCACCGGCGACTCCGGCGTCTCCCTGCCGCCGGCCTACAGCCTCTTCGGCACCGTCACCGACGGGATGGACGCCGTCACGGCGATCGAGGACGACGGCAGCCCGCAGGGCGCGCCGCGGACCGTGCACACGATCGAGTCGGTCGAGATCGTCGAGGGCTGAGGCGGGCCGGGGGTCTAGTACCCGCTCGACCCGCCGCCACCGGAGAACGAGGCGTTGGAGTAGCTCGTGTTGGTGGAACTCGCCGCCTGGGCCGCCTGCACGTCGTGGGCGTGCCAGCTCGAGACCACGTAGAACGGCACGAAGCCGTTGTAGCCGTAGCCGGCGCGCCAGTCCCGGTCGTACAGCCTCGGCGCGTGGCGGTCACCCGCGTCGTCCGCCGCCTCGACATCCGCCATCTCGCGGGCCCGGATGGCCTCCACCACGAGCCGGTAGTCCACCACCAGCCGTGCGTAGCGGTCCATGAAGTCGGCGGCCTGCGTGTCCCGGGAGAGCTCGTCCGCCCGCGCGTCGAGGGCCCTGGCCTCGGCGGCGAGACGCTCGTCCTCGGTTCCCAGCGCGGCGGCCAGCATGTCCTCGTGGAGCTCGCCGAGCTGGCGGCGGCGCACGTCCGCGTCACCCTGCTCCATGCGGAAGAGCTGGTCGATGTTCTTCTCCGCCGTCTCCATCTGATCGACCGTGGTGTGCGCGGTCTCGATGTCGTCGGCCTTCTCGCGGAACTCCGCGTCGGTCGACTCCGGCCGCAGGTCGCCGATCCGCCCCATGACGGTGTCCAGCGACAGGAATCGGTCCCGCACATCCGCCCACTGTGACCGCAGCTCGTCGTCTGCCAGCGGGGACGTGAGCGAGTTGGCGCGGATGTCCAGCCCGGTCAGTTCCCCCGCGACCCGCCCGTACTCGCGGGAGACCCGGTCGTAGCGCTCCCTCGCCGTCGCCGCCTTCTTCTTGCGGCTCGCCGCGACGCCCGCACCGATCGCGCCGGCGCCCACGACCCCCGCGCCGCCGAGGGCCCACGGCAGC
>NZ_JAALEB010000084.1:0-6778 GCF_014145165.1 Dietzia sp. Cai40
GGTGCTCGAGGGGCCGATGGCCGGGTAGCGGGGTGTCCGGTCACCCGGTCGGCGCGGTATCCCCGGTTGGCGGACGGGAGTCGCGTCCGGCGGCCAACTTCTCGCACCAGAAGTCCGCCACCCGCGCCGCCGGCCGGCCGGCGTCAGGCAGCGCCGCCGACCTGCCGTCGCCGGCGTACGTCAGCCGACCTGGGCTTCCTTCTCCGCCAGCCACAGGTACGCGGTGAGCATCCGCTTGAGTTCGGTGACGGTGGCGTCGTGGATGTCCTCGCCCGTGGCGGAGCCGGCGCTGACGGAGAAGTTGAGCATCGAATACGCCACGTGGACCAGTACGTCAGCCATGAACTCGCGGCGTTGGTGCTCCGTGGACGGCATGAGCGGGGCGAGGACGCTGGCGATCATCCTGGCCAGCTCTCGCTCGTTGACCGCGGCGGTGGCGCGGGTGGCCGGGGTGGCCTGCGTGGCCAACCAGACCGCACGCCGCGAGGGATCACTCAGCCACAGGTCGGCCACGTGGTCGAGGAAGTCGTTGAGCAACTCCGGCCAGTCGAGCGCGGGGATCTTCTGCGCGAAACGCTCGATCTCCTCGATCACCCCGTGGGCGTCCTGGCGGTCCAGCTCGCACACCAGGACGTACTTGTTGGCGAAGAACTGGTACAGCGTCCCGATGGGGACCCCGGCGCGGGAGGCGACCTCCTCGCAGGTGAAGGAGTCGAACCCCACCTCGACCAGCACGTCGCGCGCCGAGGACAGCAGCGCCTGGAACTTGCGCCGGCTCCTCTCCTGGATGGGCCGGCGGCGCGGCACCAGGATGTTCGGCTCGTCCTGGACGGCCTCGTCAGCGGGATCCCGTACTGGTTCCTGCACTCGCTCGGGCGGGTCGGTGGGCATGGGTGGCGTCAGCCCTCCGTGGGTTCGGGCAGTTCCACGCCGAGGAGCTTCGCGAGCATCGCCACGTGACCCTTGGCCCGGACGTTGTACCGCGCGAGGGAGAGCGTCCCGTCGGACTCCACGACGAACGTCGATCGGATCACGCCCATCACGGTCTTGCCGTAGTTCTTCTTCTCCCCGAACGCACCCCACTCGGTGAGCATGGTCTTGTCCGGGTCGGACAGCAGGGGGAAGGTGATGCCGTGCTTCTCGCGGAAACGCACGAGTTTCGCCGGCGGGTCGGGGGACACCCCCACGACCCCGATCCCCGCCTCCCGCAGCTGCTGGAGGGCCCCCTCGAAGTCCACGGTCTCCGTGGTGCATCCGGGCGTCATGGCGGCCGGGTAGACGTACAGCACCACGCGTCCGTGCGCGGCGAGCAGGTCCGCCAGCGACGTGGGGGTTCCGTCGGCGTCGGGGAGGGTGAAGGCGGGGGCGGTCTGGCCCACCTCGAGCCGTGGTGTGGTCACCGGTGCTCCTGAAGTCGGGTCGGGGTGTGTGATCACTCCAACCTATCCGATGCGTCGGCGCGCGGGCGCGGATCGCCGACGGGTGCAGTAGCGTGGGCGGGGTCCAGAATCCGCGGCTAACCGCGTGACGAGCGATCGACGGAGGTCTCGTGTCCAGGAGTTACGACAGCATCGAAGGCGACATCGCCAAGGCGCGTGACGATCTCGCGACGACGTTGGACGAGATCGTCGACCGGGTCAATCCCAAGAACCTCGCCGAAGAGGGCAAGGAGAGGGCCGTCGCCGCCCTCACCGATCCCCGGGTCCTCGCGGTGCTCGGCGGATTCGCGGCGCTGGTCATCGGGGGCATCACAGTGTCCATGGCCAACAAGCGCAAGGAACGTCGGCGCATCGAGGCCTACCTCGAGGCGCGTCGGGCCCTCTGAGCGGCCGCCGCGCACCACAGCCCATCGAGAAGAGCGTTTCGCACATTCCCACTCGGGAAACGTGTGCGGAACGCTCTTCTCGTTGAATCACGGGGGTCCCGCCCGCGCTGCCGACACGACAAAGCCCCGGGTCGTGGACCCGGGGCTTTCCCTGCTGTGCGCCATCAGGGACTCGAACCCCGAACCCGCTGATTAAGAGTCAGCTGCTCTGCCAATTGAGCTAATGGCGCCTGCGTGGTGCGAGAGAAACAGTAACAGGACACCGGCGGCATCACGAAATCGCCTGGTCAGGGCGGGGGTGGCCGGTTTCTGACGGCGCATCCTTAACCAATTCGATATGGAATGCAATGATTTCCCCAGGCATACTGAAGAGGACTTCCCCTCGGCCCTGTCGACGTCCGGGGGGAGATGATGCTCGGAAGGGGCCATTAGTGAACTTGCGCCACACGGATCGGACCAGACGACGGGACCCGGGTTCCCGGTCGAGATCCCGTCTCGCTCTGGCCGCCGTGGTCGCCGGTTCGCTCGTGTTGACGGGGTGCACGATCGGCGCCGGCGGCGCGGGTGAGGCCCAGGTCGCCGAGGCGCCGGCCGAGCCGGCCGCGGTCATCTACCTGTCGGTCGAGGACGGTTCATCCGACGCCAACCCCGCCGAGCCCGTGGTCCTCACCGCCAGCGACGGTCGCCTCGACACCGTGGTCATGCGGAATCCGGAGGGCGTCCAGGTCCAGGGCGAGTTCAACCCCGACCTGACGGAGTGGCGGACCACCGAGGACCTGGGTTACTCCCGTCAGTACACGCTCGAGTCCACCGCGACCGACGAGGACGGCCTGGTCACCCGCAAGAACGTCACGTTCAGCACCCTCACCCCGCGCATCATGACCGCGGCCTACCTCACCACCGGTCAGGGCTCGACGGTGGGCATCGGTCAGCCGGTCGCGGTGATGTTCGACGAGCCGATCTCGGATCGCCGTGCCGCCCAGGACAACATCCACATCCGTACCGAACCCGAGGTCGAGGGCGCCTTCTACTGGGTCTCCAACCAGGAGGTCCGATGGCGTCCTGCCGAGTACTGGGCGCCGGGTACCACCATCGACGTCCACGTGGACATCTACGGCGAGGATCTGGGCGGCGGCATGTACGGACAGGAGGACGCGCGCAGCGACTTCCGGATCGGCGACGCGGTCATCTCCCGGGTGGACGACTCGACCAAGCAGATCGTGATCGAGCGCAACGGCGAGGTGGTCAAGACCATGCCCACCTCGATGGGCAAGCCCGACACCCCGACCCCCAACGGCACGTACGTGATCGGCGAGAAGCTCGCCTCGATGGTCATGGACTCCTCGACCTACGGCGTCCCGGTCGATTCGCCGGAGGGCTACCGGACCCCGGTCCAGTACGCCACCCGCATGTCGTACAGCGGCATCTTCGTCCACGCCGCGCCGTGGTCCGTCTGGGCCCAGGGCAGCCAGAACGTGAGCCACGGGTGCCTCAACGTCACGACGGCGGATGCCAAGTGGTTCTACGACAACGCCAAGCGTGGCGACATCTTCGAGGTCTCCGGCACGGTCGGCCCGACGCTGCCGGGGTGGGACGGTCTGGGCGACTGGAACGTCCCGTGGGAGACGTGGAAGGCCGGTAACGCGGACGCGGGCACGGCCTGACGCTGGCACGGTCTGACGCTGGCACGGTCTGATGCCGGGACCCGTGCGACCCGGCGTCGGTGGGGAGAGCCCCGGGTAGCGTGAGCGGTCCTCACGTCGCCGACACCGGAGGTCCCCATGTGGTTCTCGTCCCTGGACCCGATCGTCCGCGTCCTGCTGATCGGCCCGGTCGCGTACGTGGCGATGGTCGCGGCGATCCGGTTCAGCGGCAAGCGGGTGCTGTCCAAGCTCAACGCCTTCGACCTGGTGGTGACAGTGGCCCTGGGGTCGCTCCTGGCCACGATCCTCACCTCGTCGGATCTGGCACTCGTGACCGGGCTGGTCGGGATAGCGCTCCTACTCGGGCTCCAGGTCGTGGTGAGTCTGTTCACCTCGAGGCTCGTCAGGGGGCGCACGGTCGTGCGCGCCAGGCCCGTCCTGCTGGCGCGACGGGGGACCCTGCTGGAGGACGCGATCGCGTCGAGCAGGCTCACCCGGGACGAGGTGTTCCAGGCCATGCGCTCGAGCGGCTTCGGCGGGCTCGACCAGGTGTCCGCGGTCTGCCTGGAGTCGGACGGCACGCTCTCGGTGATCGGTGCCTCGAGCGCCGGGGACGAGGAGGCGTTGGCTCCACTGCGTGGCTGGCCCGACCACTGACACCCCGGACGTCGCGCGCGCGGCCTCAGCGGATCGGTCTGTCGGCCCTGTCGACCCCGTCGGCGTCGCGTCGTGCGGCTGCCCTGAACATGGCGCGACCGGGGGCCGCGGAGACGCCGTGTGCGAGGGTACTGGCCACCACGACCAGGGTGCCCACTCCCAACAACAGTGGATCCGCACCCGCTCGGGACGCCTCCTCGGTCAGATAGAACACCGCCGCGACACCGACCGGTCCGAACCAGCCGAGGAACGCCGCGTCGCGGACACGCAGTCCGAGCGGACGCATCAGCACGAGGAGCACCGGCGGGCGCCGCAGGACGAGCACGGCAGCCGTGAGCACCACCGCTCCCCATCCCAGGCCCGCCCACTGGTCCCACGGCAGCATCGCTCCGAGGACCAGGAAGAACGGCAGGACCGCGAACTGGTTGATCGCCTCGTCGATCTCCACCTCCAGCTGTCTCTCGTGGCCGACACTGGCCAGGTTGAAGGCCAATCCCGAGACGAATGCCGCGAAGACCCCGTTGACCCCCAGCAGACCAGAGCCACCCAGGACCAGCAACGCCAGGAGCAGGGTGAACATCAGGATCGGGCCGTTCTCGGCGGTGTGGTGGCGCTCCGAGAAATGGAGGGCCTTGGCCGCCGACACGCCGGCGAGGACGCCCAGAACCAGGGCGCCCAGGATCTGCCAGCCGATCTCCAGGGCGGCCTGCCCGGCGGTGAGGGGGGTCGCGACGGCGAGCGCGGCCACGACCAGGGGAAGGGCCAACCCGTCGTTCGCCCCCGACTCGAGCGACAGCAGTTGTCGGTTGTCTTCGGGCAGGTCCCTCTCGGCGGCGTCGCCGGTCACCGCGGCGGAGGAGAGGACGGGGTCCGTGGGGCAGATCGCCGTACCGAAGAGCAGCGCCAAGGCGAAGGGGAGACCCAACGCCCAGATCGCGAGACCGGTGGAGATCAGTGCCATCGCGGGCATCACCACCACCAGGAGGAGCGTCAGGCGCCGCCAGTGACGCCGGATCGCCGAGAAGGGGTAGCGGAGAGCCACACCCATCACGGAGATGGCCAGAAGGATCTCCGCGCCGTGATGGAGCGTCGAGGGGTCGGCGACGATGTCGGGGACCTCGAGAAGTCCCATGACCACGGGGCCCAGGACGATGCCGGCCCCGAGTGCGAGGAGCGGCTCCGACACGGGCCACCGGTGTAGTCGCGCGGACAGCGCGACGATCACGACGCCGAGCGCGCCGACGGTCGCGAGCAACAGATCGAGTGTGGACACGAGCCCTCCGGGTCAGTCGGGTCCACCGCACCATAGGCAACGCCCGGCGGTCGCGCCATCGGTCCCCTCTGGTCCCGCGGCGGACCGCGGGAAGGGCGCGACCGCCGCGGGTGGAAGGGTGGGAGTATGACCGATGAGCGCGAGATCACCCGGCCCACCGACCTGGCCCACGGCAACCGACTCGATCCGGCCGCCATCGGCTGGACCCGCACGCCGCTGCACCGCACCGCCATCGCCGGGTGGGGGCGCACCAAGCGCTGGGAGTACTGGGGCGTCGTGACCGACCGGTTCGTGGTGGGACTCACCGTGGCCGGTCTCGACTACCTGTCCACCTGTGCGGTCTACGTCCTGGACCGCCGCACCGGGGTGGAGACCATCCGCAGCGGGGTCAGCCCGCTCGGCCGGCCCGCCTTCAGCGACGAGCCGGGCGTGGGGAGCGTGCACGCGTCGGCCGGTGTGGGTTCGGGTCGGGTGGGAATCGAGATCGACGACGACGAGGGCGCCACCGCGATCCGGGTGCGCGCGACCGGTCTTCAGGTGGATCTGGAGGTCGTCCGCCCGGGCCATGACAGCCTCGGGGTGGTGGTGCCGTGGAGTGAGCGCCGCTTCCAGTACACAGTCAAGGATCTCGCCAACCCCGTCACCGGCTCGGTGACCCTGGACGGGGTCGCACGGGACCTGGGGGCCGGGTGGGCGGTCCTGGACCGCGGCCGCGGACGCTGGCGTTACGCCACCCGGTGGAACTGGGGGGCGGGCAGCGGAGTGGTCGACGGTGTGCCGAGTGCGCTGCAGGTGGGTGGCCGGTGGACGGATGGGACCGGATCCACGGAGAACGGGATCCTCGTGGACGGCCGACTGCACAAGATCGGCGAGGATCTGCGGTGGACCTATGACCTGGCGGATCCGACGGCCGCCTGGAGGGTCCGCGGCGAGCGACTGGACGCCACGCTCACCCCGTTCCACCTCCGCCGGGACATCACCGAACTCGGGATCCTGGCCGTGCGCACCCACCAGGCCTTCGGCACCTGGTCGGGAACCGGGATCCTCGACGACGGCACCACAGTGCGCCTGGACGGCCTGGTCGGATGGGCGGAGGAGTCGCGTAACCGCTGGTAGGGCGCGGGTTCGCGTGGCTATCCGGTGTCCGACAGCGTGAGAACCGAGTCGCAGCGGGCGATCACGTCTGCCTCATGCGTTGCCACGAGGACGGCGGCACCGGCGGCGGATGCCCGCTCGAGGCTGGCGAGCACCGCGCTGCTCGTCGCCCGGTCGAGCGCCGCGGTGGGTTCGTCGACCAGGAGCACGTCGGGCCGGCGGAGCAGCGCGGCGGCCAGGGCGATCCGTTGCCGCTGCCCCCCGGAGAGTGCGCCGGGCCGGCGG
>NZ_JAALEB010000085.1:0-4958 GCF_014145165.1 Dietzia sp. Cai40
GCGCGAGATCGGCTCCGGCCGCGCAGATCACGGCCCCGGTCTCCTCAAGGATCTGGCGCCTGGTGGCGGCATCCAGGTCGGCGCGCCAGCCGGGGATCGCCTCGAGTTTGTCGAGGGTCCCGCCCGTGTGACCGAGCCCGCGCCCCGAGAGCTGGGGCACCGCCAGCTCCCAGGTCGCCAACAGGGGGGTCAGCACGAGCGTCACCGAGTCGCCCACACCGCCGGTCGAGTGCTTGTCCACCGTGGGGACGCGACGACCGGCGCGCGTCAGGTCGGACAGGTCCAACCGGGTGCCGGAGTCGACCATCGCGGCGGTCCAGCGGGCGATCTCGCGATCGGTCATGCCCCGGAAGTACACCGCCATCGCCAACGCGGACATCTGCTCGGGGTGCACCACACCGCGGGTGTACCCGTCGACGATCCAGTCGATCTCGTCGTCGTCGAGCTCCTTCCCGTCACGCTTGGCCTCGATGATCCGCACGGCGTCGATCGACCGGGTCACGTCAGATCCTCCGGCCCGAAGGCGTCCGGCAGGAGCTCGCCCAGGCGGACGGGGCCGCGGGCGGTGTGGACGACCAGGTCCGGGCCGCCGTGTTCGTGGAGGAGTTGGCGGCACCGCCCGCACGGTGAGAGCGGGTCACCGTCGTGGCCGACGACGACGAGCTCGAGCAGTCTCCCGCCACCCGTGCGGTGGAGGTCGGACACGAGCGAGCATTCCGCGCAGAGTGTGAGCCCGTAGGAGGCGTTCTCGACGTTGCACCCGGTCACGATCCTGCACTCGTCGCCGCCGGGTTCCGACGCCAGGGCGGCGGCCCCCACCCCCAATCCTGAGTACGGCCGGTAGGCGTTCCGGGCGGCCGCCAGCGCGGCTTCGCGCAAACCGCTGCGGGCCGCGTTCCTCTGTGCTGCGGTTTCGTTGACGGACACCCTTTTCTACCCTCCGGTAACTTCGATTAGGGTCCCCTAACAGGCATTACCCGTTCGGACCACCGTACCCACCCTGCTTCTCGTCCGCGTCCTCTCAGGTCTAAAGTCCTAGTAGGCGCCCGCTGTGCTCTCGGGCAGGGAACGCGCGCCGATGGCACCACGCCCAGACGATTCGGAGGCACGACAAGCCCATGAGTACTGCGCAGGCGCCGGCGCGTCCGGCCCCCAATAAGAAGATCAGCATCTACAAGGGTGACCCGGGGATGTGGTCGTGGGTCGCGCACCGCATCTCGGGCGTGGCGATCTTCTTCTTCCTCTTCGTGCACGTGCTGGACACCTCGCTCGTCACGGTGAGCCCGGAGACCTACAACGCGGTCATCGACTCGTACAAGACCCCGATCGTCGGGCTCCTGGAGGTCGGCCTGGTCGCGCTGGTCCTCTTCCACGCGCTCAACGGTCTGCGCATCGTCGCCATCGACTTCTGGTCCAAGGGCGCGAAGTACCAGCGCCAGATGCTCTGGGCCGTCCTGGCGATCTGGGTCGTGGTCTTCGCCGCGGCGACCGCCCGCCTCCTCTTCCTTCTCTTCCAGCACATCTAAGGAGAACGATCACCATGGCAGACGCACCTGTTCTCCAGACGTCATACGATCGCCCCGCCTCGCTCGCCCAGCCGCGCTCCCCGCGCCTGCGCTCACGCGGCAACTTCGAGCGCACCGCGTGGATCTTCATGCGCGCCTCGGGCGTCGCGCTGGTCATCCTCACGCTCGGCCACCTCACCGTGGGCCTCATGATCGACGAGGGAGTCCACCGCATCGACTGGGCCTACGTCGCGGATCGCTGGCAGAGCCCGTTCTGGGCCACGTGGGACCTCCTCATGCTCTGGCTGGCACAGCTCCACGGCGCGAACGGCGTCCGGACGGTCATCGCGGACTATTCCCGCAAGGACTCGACGCGGTTCTGGCTCAACGCGATCCTCGTCGCCGCGACCGTCCTCGTCCTGGCTCTGGGCACGTACGCCCTCTTCGGCCTCGCCTACGACGTCTGATCGACGCCTGCGGACCGTTCCACTTCGAAAGCGAGCACTGAGAATCCCATGACCGATCGTCAGGTCCACCAGCACCAGTACGACGTGGTAATCGTCGGCGCCGGCGGCGCAGGCATGCGCGCGGCCATCGAGTCGGGACCGCGGACCCGTACCGCCGTCCTCACCAAGCTCTACCCCACCCGCTCCCACACCGGCGCCGCCCAGGGCGGTATGTGCGCCGCCCTCGCGAACGTCGAGGAGGACAACTGGGAGTGGCACACGTTCGACACGGTCAAGGGCGGCGACTACCTCGTCGACCAGGACGCCGCGGAGATCATGGCCAAGGAGGCCATCACCGCCGTCATCGACCTGGAGAACATGGGCCTGCCGTTCAACCGCACGCCCGAGGGCAAGATCGACCAGCGTCGTTTCGGTGGCCACACCCGCGACCACGGCAAGGCACCCGTGCGCCGGGCCTGCTACGCGGCCGACCGCACGGGCCACATGATCCTGCAGACGCTCTACCAGAACTGTGTCAAGCACAACGTCGAGTTCTTCAACGAGTTCTACGTCCTGGACCTCTGCCTCACGGAAACCCCCGAGGGCCCCGTCGCCACCGGGTGCGTCGCCTACGAGCTCGCCTCCGGCGACCTGCACGTCTTCCACTCCAAGGCCACCGTCTTCGCGACCGGCGGTTCGGGACGGATGTACAAGACCACCTCCAACGCCCACACCCTCACCGGCGACGGAATGGCCGTGGTCTTCCGCAAGGGCCTGCCCCTGGAGGACATGGAGTTCCACCAGTTCCACCCGACGGGCCTGGCGGGCCTGGGCATCCTCATCTCCGAGGCCGTCCGCGGCGAGGGCGGCATCCTGCGCAACGCGGACGGTGAGCGCTTCATGGAGCGCTACGCCCCCACCATCAAGGACCTCGCGCCGCGCGACATCGTCGCCCGCTCGATGGTCCTCGAGGTGCGCGAGGGCCGAGGCGCCGGACCCGAGAAGGACTACGTCTACATCGACGTGACCCACCTCGGTGCGGACGTGCTCGAGGAGAAGCTGCCCGACATCACCGAGTTCTCCCGCACCTACCTGGGTGTCGACCCGGTCACCGAGCTCGTCCCGGTGTTCCCGACGTGCCACTACGTCATGGGCGGCATCCCGACCAACGTCAAGGGTGAGGTCCTCCGCACCAACGACGACGTGGTGCCCGGTCTCTACGCCGCCGGCGAGTGCGCGTGCGTGTCCGTGCACGGGTCCAACCGTCTGGGCACCAACTCGCTGCTGGACATCAACGTGTTCGGCCGCCGGGCGGGGATCGCCGCCGCGGACTACGCTGCAGGCCACGACTTCGTCGAACTCCCCGAGGAGCCCGAGAAGATGGTCCGTGAGTGGATGGAGAGCATGCTCGCCGACCACGGCGCGGAGAACGCCAACGACATCCGGACCGAGATGCAGGCCATGATGGACGACAAGGCGTCGGTGTACCGCACCGAGCAGTCGCTCACCGAGGCCCGTGACGAGCTCCGCGCCCTGAAGAAGCGCTACGCCGACGTCACCGTCAGCGACAAGGGCAAGCGGTTCAACACCGAACTCCTCGAGGCCGTCGAGCTGGGCTTCCTCCTGGAGCTGGCGGAGGTCACGGTCGTGGGTGCGCTCAACCGCAAGGAGTCCCGTGGCGGACACGCCCGCGAGGACTACCCGGACCGCAACGACGACGAGTTCATGAAGCACACGATGGCGTTCAAGGACGGCCTCGGCCTCCTCTCCGAGATCCGGCTGGACTGGAAGCCGGTTGTGCAGACCCGCTACGAGCCGATGGAGCGTAAGTACTGATGACCACCGCAGTCGACACCACCAAGGCCACCGACGGCAAGGACCCGGGCTCGAACCGTCCCGTGCCGCCCGGCTCCACCATGGTCACGCTCAAGATCGCCCGGTTCAACCCGGAGGATCCGGACTCGGCGGGCTGGAAGGAGTACGAGGTCCCGGCCCTGCCGTCGGACCGTCTGCTCAACCTGCTGATGTACGTCAAGAACTACATCGACGGCAGCCTCGCGTTCCGCCGGTCGTGCGCACACGGCATCTGTGGGTCGGACGCCATGCTGATCAACGGGGTCAACCGCCTTGCCTGCAAGGTCCTCATGAAGGACATGCTTCCCAAGGACGGCAAGTCCATCACCATCACCATCGCCCCGATCCGCGGGCTGCCGGTGGAGAAGGACCTGTACGTCGACATGGAGCCGTTCTTCAAGTCGTTCCGTGACGTCATGCCGTACCTCATCACGTCCGGGAACCAGCCGACGGCCGAGCGGATCCAGTCCCAGACGGACCGGGCCCGCTTCGACGACACGACCAAGTGCATCCTCTGCGCCTGCTGCACGACCTCGTGCCCGGTGTTCTGGGCCGACGGGTCGTACTTCGGCCCGGCCGCGATCGTCAACGCTCATCGGTTCATCTTCGACTCCCGTGACGAGGGTGCCGCCGAGCGTCTGGAGATCCTCAACGACGCCGAGGGGGTCTGGCGGTGCCGCACGACCTTCAACTGCACCGACGCGTGCCCCCGCGGCATCCAGGTGACCAAGGCGATCCAGGAGGTCAAGCGCGCCCTGCTGTTCGCGCGCTGACCTTCCCCGGTCTCCCCGGCGGGGCCGCACCTTCCCTGAGCGGAGGGTGCGGCCCCGCTGGTATTTGCCGGAAGCGCCTCCCCGCCTCCCCTGCTCCCCGGCATCCGCCCCCGCGCCTGCCCTCCGCTCCAACATCCGCCCCCGTCGATGAACGCCCGCGTGCGCCGAAGTGACCGCGGGAGTTCATCGAGAGGAGCGCCTGCGGTGGGAACGCCCATCCGCACCCGCGCCTGCCGAGCACGAGTCCGACGCGGACGTGGGCCACACCCCCGGGCGGGTCCCGGCCGGAACGGCGCCGCGCGGACGTAGACTCGGTACCCGTGACCCGCCCACGACGACGCGCCGCGCTGAGAATGGTCGGCCTCGTCGCGGCCGTGGTC
>NZ_JAALEB010000086.1:0-17164 GCF_014145165.1 Dietzia sp. Cai40
CGCGCGCGGGTGCCGGTGGCCTCGGCCACCGCCTGCGCCGGCGTCCTCGACGCCCTTCGCGGGCTGGGCCCGGTCTCCGCGTGGTCGGTGACCGGATCGGAGCCGCTCCGCGTGCCGGAGCCGGGGGAGGACGGGAGGTGTCCCGGGATGGCCAATCTGGCCTTCCTGCGTCGCCCCGGGCGGCTGGACCGCGACGAATGGCTGCGCGTCTGGCTCGAGGAGCACACGCCGGTGGCGATCGAGACGCAGTCCACCACCGCCTACACCCAGCACGTGGTGGTCCGCGCACTGACCGGGGACGCGCCGGAGATCGCGGGGATCGTCGAGGAGGTGTTCCCGATCGAGGCGGCCGGGGACCTCGGGGTGTTCTTCGACTCCCGGGGCAGCGATGAGAGGATGAGCCACAACATCAAGGCCATGACCGCCTCGACGGCCCGGTTCCTCGACGACGGCACGGTCGACGCGATCCCCACGGGACGGTACGTGATGCGTATCCGGAGCCCGCACGTGTGACAATGGGGGCATCGCCCGGTCGGACCGCACCCCGCCACGCCCGGGCCCGCCTCCAGGAGTGATCGAGATTCCCAACTTCGCAGAGACGACGTTCACCGATCCGGCCAGGATCAGGAACTTCTGCATCATCGCGCACATCGACCACGGCAAGTCGACGCTGGCCGACCGCATGCTGCAGATCACCGGTGTGGTCGAGGAGCGGCTCATGCGGGCCCAGTACCTCGACCGCATGGACATCGAGCGCGAACGCGGCATCACCATCAAGGCGCAGAACGTCCGCCTGCCGTGGGTGCCGCGCTCCGGTGCCCACGAGGGTGAGGAGATCGTGCTGCACATGATCGACACCCCGGGCCACGTGGACTTCACCTACGAGGTCTCCCGCGCCCTCGAGGCGTGCGAGGGGGCGATCCTGCTGGTGGACGCCGCGCAGGGCATCGAGGCCCAGACGCTGGCCAACCTGTACCTGGCCATGGAGAACGACCTCGAGATCATCCCGGTGCTCAACAAGATCGACCTCCCCGCGGCGGACCCGGACCGCTTCGCCGAGGAGATCTCCCACATCGTGGGGTGCGAGCCGGAGGACGTCCTGCGGGTCTCCGGCAAGACGGGCGTGGGCGTCGAGGAACTGCTGGACAAGGTGTGTGACGTGATCCCCGCGCCGGTGGGCGACCCGGACGCCCCGGCCCGCGCGATGATCTTCGACTCGGTCTATGACACCTACCGAGGCGTGGTCACCTACGTCCGGGTCTTCGACGGGACGCTGAATCCGCGCGAGAAGGTCAGGATGATGTCGACGGGGTCGACGCACGAGGCGCTCGAGGTCGGGATCATCTCGCCGGAACCCAAGGTGACCAAGGGGTTGGGCCCGGGCGAGGTCGGGTACCTGATCACCGGGGTCAAGGACGTCCGCCAGTCCAAGGTCGGTGACACGATCACCAGCGCCCGCGGCGGGGCGGAGGAGCCTCTGGCGGGGTACAAGGAGCCCAACCCCATGGTGTTCTCCGGGCTGTACCCGATCGACGGGTCCGACTACCCGGTCCTGCGCGACGCCCTGGACAAGCTGCAACTCAACGACGCGTCGCTCGACTACGAGCCGGAGACCTCCGTCGCGCTCGGTTTCGGCTTCCGCTGCGGTTTCCTGGGTCTGCTGCACATGGAGATCACCCGGGACCGGTTGGAGCGGGAGTTCAACCTCGCCCTGATCTCCACCGCGCCGAACGTGGTGTACCGAGTGGTCGCCGAGGACGGAACCGAGCACCAGGTCACCAACCCGTCGTACTGGCCCGAGGGCAAGCACCGCGAGATCTTCGAGCCGATCGTCAAGTGCACGATCATCGTGCCCAGCGAGTTCGTGGGCACCGTCATGGAACTGTGCCAGTCCAAGCGCGGCGAGATGAAGGGCATGGACTACCTGTCCGAGACCCGCGTGGAGCTGCGCTACGTCATGCCGATGGGCGAGATCATTTTCGACTTCTTCGACTCGCTCAAGTCCCGCACCAAGGGATACGCGTCGATGGACTACGAGGAGGCCGGCGAGCAGGCGTCCGATCTGGTCAAGGTCGACATCCTGCTGCAGGGGGAGGCCGTGGACGCGTTCTCCGCGATCGTGCACCGGGATTACGCGCAGGCCTACGGCAACAAGATGACGGGCAAGCTCAAGGAGCTCATCCCGCGTCAGCAGTACGAGGTGCCCATCCAGGCGGCGATCGGCGCGAAGATCATCTCCCGCGAGAACATCCGCGCGATCCGCAAGGACGTGCTCTCCAAGTGCTACGGCGGCGACATCAGCCGCAAGCGCAAGCTGCTCGAGAAGCAGAAGGAGGGCAAGAAGCGCATGAAGTCGATCGGTCGCGTGGACGTCCCCCAGGAGGCCTTCGTGGCCGCGCTGTCCGCGGACTCGAGCGCGGACAAGAAGTGAGCGCGGACGAGTAGTAGCGGCCGTCGGGTCCGCCCGGGCTCACGCCCAGGTCCTCGCTCTGTGTCGCCGTACGGCGGACCGGTTGGTGCAGCGGGTCGAGCAGTACCGCTTGCGTCCGTTGCGGGTGGTGTCGGCGAAGACGTCCGCGCAGTCGTCGGCCGCACACCGGGCCAGACGGTCGATGCCGCGTGAGGTCAGGTGGAGTGCGGTGCCCACGGAGAACATGGCGGTGAGCAGTCGGGCGAACGAGACGTCGTCCGCGCGGTAGTGCACGTGCCAGTGGCCGTCGTGGTCGGTCAGGCGTGGCGGCGCCGAGTGGTCGGCGAGCAGGGCGTTGAGGGCGTCGGCCCGCCCGCGGGGGTCGGTGGTGTCGACGACGACGAGCCAGTCGTCGAGAAACGTCAGCACCTCCTCGAGGTCCTCGTCACACGCCCCCCGGTCGATGGTCACCCCCGATTCGCGGCAGCGGTCCACCAGTTCGCGGGTGGTGCGGGGGCGGCGGTTCGCCAGGTCGGCGGCGAGGGTCACCGGATCGGCCCCGTAAGGGTTGATATACACAAACCGATTACAGCACAGTGATCGGTATGCCTCAGTCATTCGCGGGTCTGGCCGCGTCCCCGGCGGTGGGGGTCTCCGTGTGGGTCCTGGCCGCGCTCGTGCTGGCCGCGTTCGTCGCCGGCTGGGTCGACTCGGTGGTCGGCGGGGGAGGACTCATCCAGCTCCCGGCGCTGGTGCTCGGACTGCCCGCGGATGCCTCGACCCCGGAGATCCTCGGGACCAACAAACTCTCCTCGGTCGCCGGGACGCTGGTCGCCTCCCTGACCTACCTGCGCCGGATCCGGGTGCCGATCGGGATGGTGCTCCCGCTGGTGGTCGCGGCGTTCGCCGGGTCGGCCGCCGGCTCGTCGGTCGCCAGGTTCATCCCGAGGGACCTGCTCACGCCGGTCGTCCTGGTGGCCGTCATCGTGGTGGGCGCCTACACGTGGTTCCGGCCCACCATGGGTCGCACCCACGAGAACCGGTACACCGGGTGGGCGCGCATCTGGCGATCGGCGCTGATCGGTCTGCTGATCGGGTTCTACGACGGGGTCCTGGGTCCGGGGACCGGGTCGTTCTTCGTGATCGCGATCGTCGCGTTCCTGGGCTTCGGCTTCCTGCAGGGGACCGTGGCGGCCAAGCTCGCCAACCTCACCACCAACATCGCCTCGATCCTGGTGTTCGGCATCCACGGCGAGGTGCTGTGGCTCATCGGTGGCTGTATGGCGGTGGCCAACCTCACCGGGGGGTTCATCGGCGCGCGGATGGCGATGCGACACGGCAACGAGTTCATCCGGGTGGTGTTCCTCGTGGTCATCGGCATCCTGGCGGTCAAGTTGGCGTGGGACACGGTGGCCCAGTGGACGTGAGGCGTCCCGCGGAGCCGACGTAGACTCGCCCCCATGACCCTCCCGAGCCCCGAACCCGGCCGCCACCCGCTGCTCGACGAGTCACCGTTGCCGTACGGGTTGCCCGACTTCGCGGCGATCGACGAGGCGGAGCTGGAGCCGGCCATCCGGACGGCGATCGACGACCACGCGGCCGAGGTCGCGGCGATCGTGGCCAACCCGGAACCGCCGTCCGTCGCCAACACGGTCATCGCCCTCGAGCGGTCGGGCCGGGCGCTCCACCGGGTCCTGTCGGTGTTCTACGGGCTCCTCGGTCCGGATGCGACCCCCGCCCGGCTCGACGTGGACCGGGTGGTCTCGCCGCTCCTGGCCGCCCACGGCTCGGCCGTCATGACCGATCAGGGCCTCCACGCGCGGGTCGACGCCGTCCACTCGGCGTTGGAGTCGGGGGAGCTGGAGGTCGACGACGAGACCGCGCGGCTGATCCGTCGGCATCACCGTGACCTCCTCCGGGCGGGTGCGGGACTCGACGAGGCGGGCCGCGAGCGGCTGACGGCGATCGACACCCGGTTGGCCGAACTGACCACGGCGTTCGGGGAGAACCTGCTCGCCTCCACCGCCGAGCTCGCCGTCCCCGTGACCGACGAGGCGGAGCTGGCCGGGCTGCCCGCGTCCATGCGCTCATCGCTCGCCGCCGCGGCCGCGGAGGCGGGACGCGAGGGTTGGCTCATCCCGCTGGGACTGCCCACGGTGCAGCCGATCTCCGCGTGGCTGGACCATCAGGGTCTGCGGCGGCGGGTCATGGAGGCCTCGCTGCGACGGGGTTCGACCCCGGAGCACGACAACTCCCCGATCGTCCTGGAGATCGTCCGGCTCCGCGCCGAGCGCGCGCACCTGTTGGGGCTGGGCTCCCACGCCGAGCACGTACTCGCCGTGGAGACGGCCGGGTCGCCCGAGGCGGCACGAGGTCTGCTGCTCGACGTGGTCGACGCCGCCGTCACCAATGCCCGCAACGAGGCCAAGGACCTGCTCGGCGGGGACGACCGCGAGTTGAACCCGGCCGACTGGGCCTGGGAGTCCGAGCGGCTGCGCGCCGACCGCTTCCAGGTGGACGACGCACGCGTCCGGCCGTACTTCGAGCTCGAGCGCGTAATGCGCGACGCGGTCATGCACTCGGCCTCCGAACTCTACGGCCTGCGCTTCGCCGAGCGGACGGACCTGCGCGGATTCCTCCCGGACGTCCGGGTGATCGAGGTCTTCGACGACCAGCGGGACCAGCCCGACGCCGGGATCGGTCTGCTGCTCCTCGACTACTACGCACGTCCGACCAAGCGGGGCGGGGCCTGGATGAGTTCGTTCCGCGACCAGTCCCGGCTCCTGGATTCGCGTCCCGTCGTCGTCAACGTCATGAACCTGTCCCGCCCCGCGGCGGGTGAGCCGACGCTGCTCACCATGGACGAGGTCACGACGATGTTCCACGAGTTCGGGCACGCCCTCCACGGCCTGCTCTCGGACGTGGAGTACCCGGTGTTCTCCGGGACCTCGGTGCCCCGCGACTTCGTCGAGTTCCCCTCACAGGTCAACGAGATGTGGGCGCGCCGGCCGGAGATGCTCGCGCGATACGCCCGGCACGTGGAGACGGGGGAGCCGATCGCCGAGGATCTCGTCGCGCGGATGCGGGAGGCCGAACGCTTCGGTGAGGGGCAGGCCACCGTCGAGTACCTCGCCGCCGCCCTCCTGGACCTGGCCTGGCACTCGCTGACCCTCGAGGAGGCCGAAGCGGTGACGGATGTCGACGAGTTCGAGGCCAGGGTGCTGGCCGAGGCGGGACTGGACGTCCCCGGCGTCGAGCCCAGGTACCGGTCGCGGTACTTCCAGCACATCTTCGCCGGCGGGTACTCGGCGGCCTACTACTCCTACTTCTGGGCCGAGGTGCTCGACGCGGACGCCGCCGAGTGGTTCGCCGAACGTGGGGGACTGAAGCGGTCCTCGGGGGACGCGATGCGCCGTGAGGTCCTGTCCCGCGGCGGGGCGATCGACTTCCTCGACGCCTACCGGGCGATGCGCGGTGCGGACCCGAGTCCCTCGGCGCTGCTGCGTCGCCGGGGCCTGGACAGTTCGGTGGTGGGCGGCCGCGAGGTCGCCACCGCCGGCCGGTCGTAGGATCGATCCGTGACGGCATTCCTCGAGTTCTGGGACAGGGTCGAGCTCTGGCTCGCCACCCTGCCGTTCCCCCTGCAGGTGTTCATCATGCTCGCCGCCGGAGTCCCGCTGTTCTTCCTGGTCGCGGTGGTCATCGAGCGGGTGGCCGATGTGCTCGTGCACCGGTTCCGGGGGCTCGTCGCCGCCGGGGACCCCGAGACCGGGAAGGAGGTCCTGTAGATGCCCCGGTCGCGTGTGACTCTCGCCCTGATCCTGCTGATCGCGCTCGTCGTGATCGCGTGGCTCATCCTCGACGTCTGGTGAGGACGGGCCGTCCGCGGAACCGACTCTGCGGGACGGACTCCGGACGTACACTCCCTCCATGCAGCGCCTGAGTGGACTTGACGCCAGCTTCCTCTACTTCGAGACCAGGGCCCAGCTCCTGCACGTGTGCGGGTTGATCGTCCTCGACGGGTCCGAGATGAACGGCGGCTACTCGTTCGACGCGCTGCGGGCGGAACTCGCCCGCCGGGTCACCGGGATGCCGGGTTTCCGGCGCAAGTTGCACGACTCACTGCTGAACATCGACCACCCGGTATGGGTCGAGGCCGAGGACTTCAACATCGACCACCACCTCCACCGGGTCGGCCTGCCGGAACCGGGTGGTGACGAGGTCCTTGCCGAGTTGTGCGGTCACCTGGCCAGCCAGCCGATAGACCGATCGATGCCGCTGTGGCAGATGTACGTCATCGAGGGGCTGCCCGACGGACGGTTCGCGGTATTCGCCAAGATGCACCACTCGACCGTCGACGGCGTCACGGGCGCCAACATGATGTCCCAGCTGTGCTCGCTCACCCCGGAGGATCCGTCCCTCGACCAGGAACTGGTGCAGGAGACCGCCGGAGGCTCGGGAGCCCTCGAACTGGCCGTCGGCGGGGCGTTGTCCCGGCTGGCCACCCCGTGGCGTCTGGCCTCGCTGTTGCCGGGGACACTGGGTGTCCTTCCCTCGTGGATCAACAGGGCCCGCAAGGGTCTCGCCATGCCGGCACCGTTCACCGCCCCGCGCACCCCGTTCAACCGCACCATCACCGGGCACCGGTCCATCTCCTACGCCAGTGTGGACCTGGACCAGGTCAAGCGGATCAAGAACGCCTTCGGCACCACCGTCAACGACGTCGTGCTGGCCCTCTGCTCGACCGCCCTGCGCAACTACCTCGACGACCTGGACGAGTTGCCGTCGAAGCCCCTCATCGCGATGGTCCCGATGTCGGTGCACGCCGCGGAGTCACGCCCCGGCACCAACCGGGTGTCGGGAATGTTCATGTCGCTGGCCACGGACATCGACGACCCGGTCGAGCGTCTGGAGTCGAT
Source organism: Dietzia sp. Cai40 (assembly GCF_014145165.1). NCBI lineage: Bacteria > Bacillati > Actinomycetota > Actinomycetes > Mycobacteriales > Dietziaceae > Dietzia > Dietzia sp. Cai40. The sequence goes on from NZ_JAALEB010000086.1 coordinate 7,330, forward strand.
CCGGGACGCCAACACCGTCGCCAAGGACCACACCGACGCACTCGACGCCAATCTCCTGACCGACTGGGCGCAGTTCGCGGCGCCGTCCGTCTTCGGTTCCGCGGTCCGGATGTACTCGCGCCTGAGGCTCTCCGAGCGCCACCCGGTGGTGCACAACCTCATCATCTCCAACGTGCCCGGTCCGAACATCCCGCTGTACTTCCTCGGGGCCAGGGTCACGAAGATGCTGCCGATGGGGCCGGTGTTCCACGGCGCCGGCCTCAACTGCACGGTGATGTCGCTCGACGGAGAGCTGCACTTCGGGTTCATCGCGTGCAAGGACCTCGTTCCCGACCCCTGGCCCATGGCCCGCGCGGTGAGCGAGGCCATGGAGGAACTCGTCGAGGCCGCCGAGAAGCGCGAGGCGAGCGGGACCCCCACGGCGGAGCGGATGTCCGCCGCCGAGTTGGCGCAGTTGCGGAAGGACCTGAAGAAGGCGGGCCGTCAGTCGTCCGCGAGCAAGGACGGGGCCGCCACGAACGCCTCCGACCGACAGCGCCCGGCCAAGAAGGCCCCGGCAGAGAAGACGACCGCGAAGACGTCGACCGCGGAGAAGACGACCGTGAAGAAGGCCCCGGCGAAAAAGGCTCCAGCGAAGAAGGCTCCCGCGAAGAAGACCTCGGCCACCACCAAGACGACAGCCGCCAGGAAGTCGACCGCCCACAGGAAGACGTCCACCGCGACCAAGCCGACCGCCGAGAAGACCACGGGCCGGACCGCCCCCGCCTCGACATCGGCTGGTGAGAAGTCGGCCTCGAGGACTGCCGCCGCGAGGAAGACCTCGGCCCGGAAGACGTCCGACAAGCCCACGGGTTCCAAGCCCGTCACCCCCGTCGAGCGCACGGCCAACCCGTCATCCGGCACTGTGGGCTCCGTGCCCAGACCAGACAACTCTTCCGCGTCCGAACCGGAGCCCGATACCGCCACGGGGCCCGACGCCGCCGCACCGACCTACAGCGCCCCGGCCGCCACCGTTCCGGACGAGGGGCCCGCGACCTCCGAGTCGGGGGGCGGTGAGACCGGTGGCGACCGCGTGACCGGTCAGGCGTGACGACCGGGGCCCACGATCCGGCTGGTCTCGCTCTCTCCCCGCCGCCGCGCGACCCGCGGGCGCCGTTCGGGATCTACCTCCACGTCCCGTTCTGTGCGTCCCGCTGTGGCTACTGCGATTTCAACACGTACACGGCCGGGGAACTCGGGTCCGCCACCTCGCCCGCCGACTGGGAACGGGCGGCCGCACTGGAGATCGAGCGGGCGGCGTCGGTGCTGGCCGGGCCGGGCACCCCGCCGAAGGTCGACACCGTCTTCGTCGGCGGCGGAACCCCGTCGCTGGTGGGTGCGGACGTCCTGGTGGGGATGCTCGATCGGATCCGGTCGACGTTCGGGCTCGCGCCCGGAGCCGAGGTGACCACCGAGAGCAATCCCGAATCCACCTCCCCGGAGTTCTTCGGACGACTGCGCGAGGGCGGATACACGCGGATCTCGCTGGGGATGCAGTCCACCGCGGCGCACGTCCTGCGCGTCCTGGACCGCGCCCACACCCCCGGTCGCCCGCAGGAGGCGGTCGCCGAGGCCGCCCGAGCCGGGTTCGACCACGTCAACCTGGACGTGATCTACGGGACGCCGGGGGAGACCGACGACGACCTCGCCCGCACCCTCGACGCCGTGGTCGACGCAGGGGTGGACCACGTGTCCGCCTACTCGCTCATCGTCGAGGACGGCACCGCCCTGGCCCGGAGAATCCGTCGGGGAGAACTGCCCGGGACCGTCGACGACGTGCTGGCCGACCGCTACGAACAGGTGGCGGAGCGACTGTCGCGCTCGGGGTTCCACTGGTACGAGGTCTCCAACTTCGCGACCGACGAGTCGGGTTACTGCCGTCACAACATGGGGTACTGGCGCGGCGGTGACTGGTGGGGGATCGGACCCGGGGCGCACTCCCACGTCGCCGGAGCCCGGTGGTGGAACCTGCGCCATCCTGCGCGCTACGCCGCGGCGTGCGACGCCGGGGACCTCCCGGTCGAGGGCGGGGAGCGACTGCACGACGACGACCGTCACCTCGAGCGGATCATGACCGGCCTCCGGCTGGCCGAGGGGCTCCCCGACGGGGCGTTCACGGCGCAGGAGAGGGAACGTGCGGACCTCCAGGTGTCGGCGGGTCTGCTACGGCGGCGGCCCGCCGACGGGCCCGACGGTCCCGGGTACGCGTTGACGGAGTCGGGCAGGTTGCTGGCGGACGGTGTCGTACGCGACGTCCTCCTGTAGAGCCGCTGGCCTAGAATCGTCTGTACGCAGGGCGCGAGGAGAGGGATCCATGTCGAGCACGGCCGATCGTAGGACCGAGGTCTTGCGCGCGATCGTCTCCGACTACATCGCCTCGCACGAGCCGGTCGGCTCCAAGACGCTGGTCGACCGCCATTCCCTGGGGGTCTCCAGTGCGACGATCCGCAACGACATGGCCGTCCTCGAGGCGGAGGGCTTCATCGTCCAGCCCCACACCAGTTCCGGACGGATCCCCACGGAGAAGGGCTACCGCCACTTCGTCGACTCGATTGAGGAGATCACCCCCCTCTCGCGCGCCCAGCGGAAGGCCATCCAGGCGTTTCTCGAGGGTGCCGTCGACCTGGACGACGTCCTCCGGCGGGCCGTGCGGTTGCTCTCCCAGCTCACCCGCCAGGTCGCCGTCGTCCAGTACCCGGTCCTGGGCCGCTCCACCGTGCGCCACCTGGAGGTGGTGAGCCTGGCCCCCACCCGTCTGTTGCTGGTGCTGATCACCGACACCGGCAGGGTGGACCAGCGGACCGTCGAACTCGCGGCCCCGCTGACGGACGACCATCTGGCCGAGCTCCGGTCCCTCCTCTCGGAGGCGGTCGCGGACAAGCGGCTCAGCGAGGCCTCCGAGGCCCTGGCGGCCACGCCTGACCGCGCTCGTCCGGACCACCGCGATGCGGCGGAACGGTGCGTGACGGTGCTGGTGGAGACATTGGTGGAGCAGCCCGACGACCGAATCGTCCTGGGCGGCACCGCCAACCTCACGCGCAGCGCAGCCGACTTCGACGGGTCCCTCAGGTCGGTCCTCGAGGCCCTGGAGGAGCAGGTCGTGATCCTCCGGCTGCTCTCGGCGGCGCAGTCCGTGGGGATGGGAGGGCCCGGAGGGGTCACCGTCCAGATCGGGGAGGAGACCCGGGCGGCGGAGATCCGCGGCGCGTCGGTGGTGTCCTCCGTGTACGGTTCCGAGCGCCAGATGCTCGGCGGGATGGGGGTGCTCGGGCCCACGAGGATGGACTACCCGGGAACAATCGCCTCGGTCGCCGCTGTTGCCCACTACGTGGGCGAGATCCTGTCCGGGCACTGACGCCCGTAGCCTCACCCGGGACCAGTTCTTCCATCGAGTTCATTTGACGAAAGGCGACACGTGTCACGCGACTACTACGGGACCCTCGGGGTCGATCGGGGTGCCTCGGAGTCCGAGATCAAGCGCGCCTACCGCAAGCTCGCCCGCGAGTTGCACCCCGATGTCAACCCGTCGGACGAGGCGCGTGAGCGGTTCACGGAGATCACGGCGATGTACGAGGTCCTCACCGACCCCGAGAAGCGCCGTGTCGTGGACATGGGCGGCGATCCCCTCGACTCGTCGCCCGGCGGCGGATACGGCGGCGGTTTCGGTGGCGGTGGCTTCGGCGCCGGCGGCGGTCTCGGCGACGTGTTCGAGGCGTTCTTCGGTGGCGGCGGGGGCGGCGGCGGACGCGGCCCCCGGAGCCGCGTGCAGCCGGGTTCGGACGCGCTGATCCGCGTGAACCTGACCCTGGCGGAGTGCGCGACCGGCGTCACCAAGGAGATCCAGGTCGACACGGCCGTGCTGTGTGAGACCTGCCACGGCAAGGGGTCGGCGAGCGACGCGCCGCCCGCGAAATGCGGCATGTGTCAGGGGCAGGGGGAGATCCAGTCGGTCCAGCGCTCCCTGTTGGGCAACATCATGACCAGCCGCCCGTGCCCCACCTGTGCCGGCACCGGCGAGATCATCACCGATCCCTGTGGTGACTGCACCGGCCAGGGCCGCGTCCGCAAGCGCCGCACCGTCTCGGCCAAGATCCCGGCCGGCGTCGGCGGCGGGATGCGGATCCGGCTGTCCGGACAGGGTGAGGTCGGCCCCGGCGGTGGTCCCGCCGGAGACCTCTACATCGAGGTCAACGAGCGCACCCACCCGGTGTTCGTCCGGGACGGCGAGGACCTGCACTGCACGGTCCGCGTCCCGGTCGTGGACGCCATCCTCGGGGGCAGGGTGGACCTGGAGACGGTGGTGGGTGACGACCTCGAGATCGACATCCCGGCCGGCATCCAACCGGGCCACACGGTCACGCTGTCCGGCCGCGGGATGCCGCGTGTCCGCGGCGGCGGTGCCGGCGACCTCACGGTGCACATGGAGGTGGTGATCCCCGACAAGCTCGACCGCAAGCGGCGGGACCTGGTCGAGCAGCTCCGCCGTCTCGGCGGCGACTCGGCAGAGATCGTCAACGAGGACACCGCTCGCCGGGGCGGGTTGTTCTCGCGTCTGCGCGACGCGGTCGCGGGTCACTGAGCCGGTGACCCCGCCCCTGTTCCGGGTCGACGCGGTCCCCGCCGTCGGCGAGACGGCCGTCCTCGACGGCGCCGAGGGCCGGCACGCCGGTTCGGCCCTACGGGTGCGACCCGGGGAGCTCCTCCGGGTCGGGGACGGGCGCGGCCAGGTCGCGGACTGCTCGGTGTTGACGTCGGGGCCCGGCCGGGTCGAGGCCGAGGTCCTGGCCCGGACCGTGGTCGAGCGACCGACGCCCCTGGTGACCGTGGTCCAGGCGCTCCCCAAGTCCGATCGCTCCGAGCTCGCCGTGGAACTGGCCACCGAGGCCGGGGCGGACAGGATCGTGCCGTGGCAGGCGGACCGGTGTGTGAGCCGCTGGGCGGGCCCCAAGCTCGACAAGGGCCGGACCAAGTGGGCCAACGCGGCCCGTGCCGCCGCCAAGCAGTCCCGGCGCGAGTGGGAACCGGAGATCGGCGACCCGCTCGACTCCACCGGTCTCGTGGCATTCGTGGCCGAGGAGGTCCGAGCGGGTGCGACCGCGCTGGTGTTGCACGAGGACGGTGCCGCCGGTTTCGCGGACGCCGTGACCGCGGCGGGTCCCGTGGAACGCATCCTCCTCGTCGTCGGGCCCGAGGGCGGCGTCTCCGACGCCGAGATCGACTCACTCACCCACGTCGGGGCCCGCGCCGTCGTCCTGGGTCCCGAGGTGCTGCGCACCTCCAGCGCCGCCGCGGTGGCGCTCGGCGCCCTCGGAGTTCTCACGCGGAGATGGGCCCGCACTGGTACTACACTCGACCCGACCGCACCACCACCCAGGAAGTGATCCACGTAGGTACCCCAGAGAACGACGCAGTGAGTGACACGGTCGCCCGGACGCGGGGCGACGACCGCCGGGACCCCGGCGGCCCGCCCTCCCGCACGGCGGTCCAGCTCGACCCGGACCTGGCCATGGCGGTGCTCGGCGCCGCGGACGCCAACCTCCGGGCGCTCGAGGAGCTGCTCGACGCCGACCTGCACGTGCGGGGCGGCACCATGACCATCTCCGGCGACCCCGGCGCCGTCGACCAGGCCTCACGAGTGGTCTCGGACCTGCTCCGGCAGGCCGGACGTGGGGTGGAGATCACCCCGGCGTCGGTGCGACGCTCGGTCGAGATCCTCGCCGACTCCGGGCCGTTGACCCCCGAGGAGGTGCTGGGCACGGACGTGCTGTCCCGGCGCGGCGGGATGATCCGGCCCAAGACGGTGGGGCAGAAGAAGTACGTCGACGCGATCGACGACCACACGGTGGTCTTCGGACTAGGCCCCGCCGGGACGGGCAAGACCTACCTCGCGATGGCCAAGGCGGTCGCCGCGCTCCGGGCCAAGGACGTCAGCCGCATCATCCTCACCCGCCCGGCGGTCGAGGCAGGGGAGCGACTCGGCTACCTGCCCGGCACGCTGCACGAGAAGATCGACCCGTACCTGCGACCGCTGTACGACTCGCTGCACGACATGATGGACCCGGAGGCCATCCCCAAGCTCATGGCGGCCGGGGTGATCGAGGTGGCACCGCTGGCCTACATGCGCGGGCGCACTCTCAACGACGCGTTCATCATCCTCGACGAGGCGCAGAACACCACGCCCGAGCAGATGAAGATGTTCCTGACCCGCCTCGGCTTCGGGTCGAAGATCGTGGTGACCGGGGACATCACCCAGATCGACCTCCCGGGTGGGCAGCGTTCCGGTCTCAAGGTGGTGCGCGACATCCTCAAGGGGGTCCCCGACATCCACTTCTCGGAGCTCACGTCCGCGGACGTCGTGCGGCACGCGCTGGTGGCCCGGATCGTCGACGCCTACGCGAAGCACGAGGAGCGCCTCGAGCGGGGCGAGGAACCCACCGCCGTACACAGGAACAGGGAGCACCGCCGCCGATGAGCATCGAGGTCGCCAACGAGTCGGGCGTGGAGGTCGACGAGGCCGAACTCATCGACGTGGCCGCGTTCGTGATCGCCCGGATGGACGTCCACCCCGCCGCGGAACTGTCGATCACCCTAGTGGACAAGGACACCATGGCGGATCTCCACGTGACGTGGATGAACCTGCCGGGCCCCACGGACGTCATGAGCTTCCCCATGGACGAGCTCTCCCCGGGGGGTCGCCCCGACCTGCCCGATCCCGGGCCGGCGATGCTCGGCGACATCGTGCTGTGCCCGGCGTTCGCCGCCGACCAGGCCGCCAGCTCCGGTCATCCGCTCGCGCACGAGCTCGCGCTGCTGACCGTGCACGGGTGCCTGCACCTGCTCGGGTACGACCATGCCGAGCCGGCCGAGGAGCGCGAGATGTTCGGCCTGCAGAACGAGCTGCTGGGCGAGTGGTACGACCACCGGGACGCCCCGCAGGACGACGCCCCGCGCGCGGACGTCTGACCCGTGGACCAGACCATTCTCACCACCGGCGCCGCCGTTCTGCTCATCCTGGTCGCCGGCGTATTCGCCGCCCTCGACGCCGCGCTGAGCACGGTCTCGGTGGCCCGGGTCGAGGAGATGGCCAAGGAGCCCCGCTACGGGGCGGCGAGGCTGTCGTTGATGCTGCTCAACCGTCCGCGCTACATCAACGTCACGGTGCTACTGCACCTGTTGAGCCTGATCGCGGGGGTCGTCCTCCTGACCGTGGTGTTCGCCGAGGTCATCGAGTCCACGGTCTGGGCGCTGGTCGGGGTGATCGCGGTGACGACGATCGCGGCGTACGTGGTGGCCGGCGTGGGTCCCCGCACGCTGGGGCGCCAGCACGCCTACTCACTGGCGCTGGGCGCCTCGACCCCGATGCGGGTGCTCGGGATGGTCCTGGGTCCCGTCGCCAGCCTCCTGGTGGGTGTCGGCAACGCCGTCACCCCGGGCCGGGGCTTCCGCAACGGCCCGTTCGCCTCGGAGATCGAGCTGCTCGAGATCGTGGACATGGCCCGCGAGCGCGGGGTCGTGGCCGACGACGAGTCGCGCATGATCCAGTCGGTGTTCGAGCTCGGGGACACCACCGCCCGCGAGGTCATGACCCCGCGGACCGAGATGGTGTGGATCGAATCGGACAAGACCGTCGGCCAGGCGGCCCGGTTGACCGTCAAGTCCGGGTACTCCCGGATCCCCGTGGTGGACGGTGACAACTCCGACGACGTGGTGGGGGTGATCTACCTCCGCGACATCGTGGCCCGTCTCGACGACCCCGACGGCCGCGCGGCCCCGGTCGCCGACGTGATGCGACCCGCGGTGTTCGTGCCGGACGCCAAGCGGATCGACGACCTGCTGTCGGAGATGCAGAGGGACCACAACCATCTGGCGATCCTGGTCGACGAGTACGGCGGAACCGCCGGGCTGCTGTCCATCGAGGACATCCTCGAGGAGATCGTCGGCGAGATCGTCGACGAGTACGACACCACCGAGGTGCCCCCCGTCGAGGAGCTGGAGGACGGGAGGTACCGGCTGTCGTCCAGGCTCGGTCTGGACGAGGTCGCAGAGTTGTTCGACGTGGAGTTCCCGGACGAGGTGACCGAGGAGGTCGAGACCATCGGGGGACTGATGGCGCTCGAACTCGGTCGCGTCCCGCTGCCCGGGGCGCACGTGGTCACCGAGGGGCTCGACCTGCGCGCCGAGGGCGGGCACGACCGTCGCGGACGGGTCAGGGTGGTCACCGTGGTGGCCGAACGGATCGACCTTGCCGCCGACGGCACACACGAGAACGACGACGAGGAGAACCGATGACCACGCCCGAGGGCTTCCGGAGCGGGTTCGTCAGCTTCGTGGGCCGGCCGAACACCGGCAAATCCACCCTCACCAACGCGCTGGTGGGCGAGAAGATCGCCATCACCTCCTCGCGGCCCCAGACCACACGGCACGCGATCCGCGGGTTGGTCCACCGACCCGACGCCCAGATCATCCTGGTCGACACCCCGGGGTTGCACCGGCCACGCACCCTGCTGGGCGAGCGGTTGAACGCCCTCGTGGAGGACACCTACTCGGACGTCGACCTGATCGGGTTGTGCATCCCTGCGGGGGAGCGGATCGGCCCCGGCGACCGCTGGATCCTCGAGCAGGTGCGCAAACTCTGTCCCACCACCCCGATCCTCGGCCTGGTCACCAAGATCGACACCGTGTCCAAGCAGAAGGTCATGGAGCAGTTGGTCGCGGTCTCCAGGCTCCTCGGGCCGGACTCCGAGGTCGTCCCGGTGTCCGCCGCGTCCGGTGAGCAGGTCGACGTGGTGACGGACGTCATCGCCTCCCTGCTCCCCGAGGGGCCGAGGTTCTACCCCGACGACGTGATCACCGAGGAGTCGGACGAGACCCGGATGTCCGAACTCATCCGCGAGGCCGCCCTCGAGGGCGTGCGGGACGAACTGCCCCACTCGATCGCCGTGTCGATCGAGGAGGTGCTGCCCCACGAGGGGCGTGACGACATGGTGGACGTCCACGCCACCGTCTACGTGGAGCGGCAGAGCCAGAAGGCGATCGTCCTGGGCAAGGGCGGCTCGCGCATGCGCGAGGTGGGCACCCAGGCCCGGGCGGGGATCGAGCAGCTCCTGGGGACCAAGGTCTACCTGGACCTGCACGTCAAGGTGCTCAAGGAGTGGCAGCGCGACCCCAAGATGCTCGGGCGGCTGGGTTTCTAGACCGCGGTCGTGCGAGTCCTTCTAGCGCACGGCCGCACGAACGACCCCCACGATCGTCTCCCGAGCGGCCCGACCCTCTGGGGTGGGCTGCAGCGGGTGCACGTGGAGTAGCCCCTGCTCCTCGATGTACGTGACGTCCACGCCGGCGGCGCGGGCCCGCTCCACCCCGAGTCGCACGTCGGGCAGGACGATGTCGCGGGTGGCGGCGAAGATCGTCAGCGGCCCCAGACCGGTGAAGTCCCCGCACAGCGGGCTCACCCGCGGGTCGTCCACCGGCAGCTCGGCACGCCAGGCGTCGATGAACACCCTCAGGCCTCGTCGGGCGAGCCACGGGTCACTGGGTTGGACCCGGTCGATGTCCGGGTTGTCCATCGCCAGGTCGAGCGCGGGGGAGATCAGGACCGTTGCCGGAAGACGGGACACACCCCGGTCCCTCAACTCCATCGCCGCGGACAGCGCGATCTGGCCCCCGGCGCTGTCACCGGCGAGACACACCGGGCCGTGCTCGGCGACCTCGTCCCGCACCAGGTCGGCCACCCCGGCCACCACGCCCGCCGCCGTGCCGCGGTTCGTCGCCGACACCGGGCCCGCCAGCGGGTAGA
>NZ_JAALEB010000087.1:0-6494 GCF_014145165.1 Dietzia sp. Cai40
CACCGACGCCACGATCGGCTCCACGGCCGAGCCCGAGGTCTCCTCGCGGCACCGGGCCAGGGTCGCCCGGGACGGCGGGTCGCTGCGACTGACCGTCGACGGCACCCAACAGCGCTGGACCGTCGTCCGCTCCGCTGACCCCAAGGCGGCGGACACCTTCTGGGTGGCCGGCGACGGTGGCACCTGGGACCTGCGGCTGCTCCCGTTGATCGACTCCCGGATCCACGACGCCGGGTTGTCGGACGGTCAGATCCTCAGTCCCATGCCCGGATCGGTCATCGCGTGCTTCGTCGCCGACGGCGACGAGGTGACCGCGGGCCAGAACGTCCTGGCCGTCGAGGCCATGAAGATGGAACACGCCCTGTCGGCACCGATCGACGGGGTGGTCCGGCTGAACGTCTCCACCGGCGAGCAGGTGCCCGCCGACCATCTGCTCGCGACCGTCGAGCCCCACCCCTCCACCGAAGAATCCGAAGGAGAAGGTAATGCCTGAGTTGGAAGAGCACTACGCCGACCTGAAGTCGACGGTCGCCGAGTTCGCCGACAAGGTGGTCGCCCCCGCCTCGGCCGAGCACGACCGCAACCACACCTTCCCCTACGAGGTCGTCGCCAAGATGGGCGAGATGGGCCTGTTCGGCCTGCCCTTCCCGGAGGAGTTCGGCGGCATGGGCGGCGACTACTTCGCCCTCTCCCTGGCACTCGAGGAGCTGGGTCGTGTCGACCAGTCGACCGCCATGACGCTCGAGGCGGGCGTGGGCCTCGGCGCGATGCCGATCTACCACTTCGGCACCGACGAGCAGAAGAACACCTGGCTGCCGGATCTCGCCGCGGGCAGGAAGCTCGCGGGCTTCGGCCTCACCGAGCCCGGTGCGGGGTCGGATGCCGGCGCCACCAAGACCACCGCGAAGCGGGACGGCGACGAGTGGGTGGTCAACGGCAACAAGCAGTTCATCACCAACTCGGGGACCGACATCACCTCGTTGGTCAACGTCACCGCGGTGACCGGCGTGCGGGACAACGGCAAGAAGGCCATCTCGACCATCATCGTCCCGTCGGGCACGCCCGGCTTCACGGTCGAGCCGGCGTACGACAAGGTCGGCTGGAACTCCTCCGACACCCACCCGCTGACGTTCTCCGACGTGCGGGTCCCGGCGGAGAACATCCTCGGCGAGGAGGGGCGCGGGTACGCGAACTTCCTGTCGATCCTCGACGAGGGGCGCATCGCGATCGCCGCGGTGGCCACCGGCGCCGCCCAGGGGTGCGTCGACGAGTCGGTGAAATACGCGCGTGAACGCGAGTCCATGGGCCAGAAGATCGGGTCGTTCCAGGCGATCTCCTTCAAGATCGCCCGCATGGAGGCCCGCGCCCACACCGCGCGCTGCGCCTACTACGAGGCCGCCCGCCTCATGCTGGCCGGCAAGCCGTTCAAGAAGGAGGCCGCCATCGCCAAGATGGTCTCCTCCGAGGCGGCCATGGACAACGCCCGGGACGCCACCCAGATCCACGGCGGCTACGGGTTCATGAACGAGTACCCGGTGGCCCGGCACTACCGGGACTCCAAGATCCTCGAGATCGGCGAGGGCACCACCGAGGTGCAGCTCATGCTGATCGCGCGCGGTCTCGGGTTATGAGTGACCAGGCTGTGACGATGGACGGACAACGCAAGGAGATCGTCCAGCGCGGACTGTGGTTCGAGGAGTACGAGGTCGGCACCGCCTACCTCCACCGCCCCGGGCGCACGATGACCGAGACGGACAACGTCCTGTTCACCACGCTCACCATGAACACCCAGGCCCTGCACCTCGACGCGGCGTGGTCGGCCGAGCAGCCGGGCTTCGGCGGCGAGCGGCTCATGAACTCCATGCACACGCTGTCGACGCTGGTCGGGCTGTCGGTCGCGCAGCTCACCCAGGGCACGATCGTGGCCAACCTCGGGTTCTCCGAGGTCACCTTCCCCAAGCCCGTGTTGCACGGTGACACCCTCTACGCCGAGACGGTGTGCACGGACAAGCGGGAGTCGAAGTCGCGCCCGGGCGAGGGCATCGTGACTCTCGAGCACATCGGTCGCAACCAGCACGGTGACGTGGTGGCCAGGGCCGTCCGCAAGACGCTGGTCCGTAAGCGTCCGGCCGACCAGGCGGGGGAGGGGTCAGCATGACCCCGGCGTGGATCCCGCCCGGCCCGGCACTGCTGTTCTGCCCGGCCGACCGCCCCGAGCGGTACGGCAAGGCGGCCGAGCGCGCGGACGTGGTGATCGTCGACCTGGAGGACGCGGTCGCACCGGACGCCCGACCGGCCGCCCGGGAGGCGCTCGTGGCCTCCGACCTGGATCCGGAGCGCACGATCGTCCGTGTCAACCCGAGCGACTCCGATGATCACGCCGCGGACCTCGAGGCCCTCGCCGGGACGGGCTACCGTTGCGTCATGCTCGCCAAGACCGAGTCGGCCGCGCAGGTCGCCGACGTCCACGCCGTCACCGGCGCGGCGGTGTTGGCGCTGGTGGAGACGCCTCTGGGCGTGATCCGCGCCGCGGAGATCGCCGCCGCACCCGGATGCGCCGGGATGATGTGGGGCGCCGAGGACCTCCTGGCCGCCATGGGTGGCTCGACCAGCCGTTTCTCGGGAATCGAGGCCGGTGGCCCCCGGGTCGCGGGGGAGTACCGCGACGTCCCGAGGCACGCGCGTGCGCAGGTCGCGCTCGCGGCGGCCGCGTTCGGTCGGTGGGCGGTGGACTCGGTCCACCTCGACATCGCCGACGAGGCGGGTCAGCGCGCCGAGGCGCTCGACGCCGTCGCCCTGGGGTTCGTGGCCACCGCCTGCATCCACCCGTCCCAGGTGGCGGTGGTCCGACAGGCCTACGCGCCCGACGACGACGAGGTGGCCTGGGCCCGGAAGGTCCTCGACGCCGCCCGGAGCAACCAGGGTGTCTTCCGGCTGGACGGCCGCATGGTCGACGGCCCCGTCTTCCGACAGGCCGAGGCGACGATGCGTCGCGCCGCGGCCTCCGCCACCTGACTCGCCGCCACCCGACACGCCGCCACCCGACACGCCGCCACCCGACACTGCAACCCCCACTTCGTGGGCCGTCCGATCCCACCCTCAAGGAGCACCGAGATGACCACCACCGATCTCGATTCCACCCCACTGGACCCCGCCCTGTCCCACACCCGTGGGGACGCCGACGTCCCGCTGCTCACGCAGACGATCGCCGACAACCTGGCCGCCACGGTCGAGCGCTTCGGCGACCGCGACGCCCTCGTCGACGTGCAGGCCGGACGCCGGTGGACCTACACGGAGTTCCACGCCGACGTCCGTCGCCTGGCCTCGGGCCTGCTCCGGCTCGGGATCCGGACCGGCGACCGCGTGGGGATCTGGTCCCCCAACCGCTGGGAGTGGGTGATGATCCAGTACGCCACCGCCGAGATCGGGGCGGTGCTGGTCAACATCAACCCCTCCTACCGCGTCCACGAGCTGGAGTACGTGCTCAAGCAGGCCGGGATCAAGGCCGTGGTCGCGGCGCCCCAGTTCAAGGACTCGGACTACACCGGCATGCTCTCGCAGGTCCAGCCGAGCTGCCCGGACCTCGAGGTCGTCGTGCTGTTCGGCGACGAGGAGTGGGAGTCGATGATGTCGGGGCCCACCGACCCGGAGGAGCTGGCCGGGATCCGCGCCGGTCTCGGCGCCGGCGACCCCATCAACATCCAGTACACGTCGGGCACGACCGGGTTCCCCAAGGGCGCCACCCTCTCGCACACCAACATCCTCAACAACGGGTTCTTCGTGGGCGAGACGATCAACTACTCGGAGGTGGACCGGGTCTGCATCCCGGTGCCCTTCTACCACTGCTTCGGCATGGTGATGGGCAACCTCGCGTGCACCACCCACGGGTCGTGCATGGTGATCCCCGCGCCGGCGTTCGACCCCGCCGCCTCGCTGCGGGCGGTGGCGCAGGAGAAGTGCACGAGCCTGTACGGCGTGCCGACGATGTTCATCGCCGAGCTCGCGCTCGAGGACTTCGACTCCTACGACCTGTCGTCCCTGCGGACCGGGATCATGGCGGGGTCGCCGTGCCCGGAGGCGACCATGCGTCAGGTGATCGACCAGATGAACATGGAGGAGGTCTCGATCTGTTACGGCATGACCGAGACCTCCCCGGTGTCCACCCAGACCCGGGCCGACGACTCGTTGGACCGCCGCGTCTCCACCGTGGGGCGGGTCGGCCAGCACCTGGAGATCAAGATCGTCGACCCGGAGTCGGGTGAGACCCTGCCGCGCGGCGAGGCGGGGGAGTTCTGTACCAAGGGGTACAGCGTGATGATCGGGTACTGGAACGAGCCGGAGAAGACCGCGGAGGCCCTCGACGCCGACGGGTGGATGCACACCGGGGACATCGGGGAGATGGACTCCGACGGTTACGTCAAGATCACCGGCCGGATCAAGGACATGGTGATCCGCGGCGGCGAGAACATCTATCCGCGCGAGGTCGAGGAGTTCCTCTACACGCACCCCGACATCCTCGACGCCCAGGTGATCGGGGTGCCGGATCCCAAGTACGGCGAGGAGCTCATGGCGTGGGTCCGGCTCAAGCCCGGGCGCGACGACCTCACGGCCGACGAGGTCCGCGATTTCGCCACCGGCAAGCTCGCGCGCCACAAGATCCCGAAGTACGTCCACGTGGTGGACGAGTTCCCCATGACGGTCACAGGCAAGGTCCGCAAGGTCGACATGCGCAAGACGGCGATCGAGATCCTCGGCATCGCCTGACGGCCCACACACCCAAGGAGGACGTGTATGTCCAGCAAGATCATGACAGCGGCGGAGGCCGTCGCGGACATCCCGGACGGGGCGTCGATCGCCGCCGGCGGATTCGGGCTGTGCGGGATCCCCCAGGTCGTCATCGAGGCCCTCGCGTCCCGCGACGTCGGCGACTTCGAGGTCTTCTCCAACAACGCCGGGGTCGACGGCAAGGGCCTCGGCATGCTCCTGGAGACCGGGAAGCTCCGGCGCATCGTCTCGTCGTACGTGGGCGAGAACAAGGAGTTCGCCCGCCAGTACCTGTCCGGTGAGCTCGAGGTCGAGTTGACGCCGCAGGGCACCCTCGCCGAGCGGATGCGCGCGGGCGGCTCCGGGATCGGGGCGTTCTACACGCGGACCGGCGTGGGCACCTACGTGGCCGACGGCGGGATGCCGTGGAAGTACGACTCCGAGGGCGGCGTCGCGGTGGCCTCGCCGCCCAAGGAGACCCGGGAGATCCGGGGCGAGACCTACGTGCTCGAGCAGGCCATCGAGGCCGACTTCTCGCTGGTGCGGGCTGCGGTCGCGGACCGCAGCGGCAACCTGCGGTTCAACCTCACCGCACGCAACTTCTCACCGTTGGCCGCCATGGCCGGCCGGGTGTGCATCGTCGAGGCGGAGAAGATCGTCGAGGTCGGCGAGCTGGCCCCCGACGACATCCACCTGCCAGGCATCTTCGTGCACCGCCTGGTGGAGCTCACCGCGCAGCAGGTGGAGCAGACCAAGTGGATCGAGAAGACCACCACCAACCCGCCCTCGGAAGGACAGCGCTGATGAGCAGGATCGGACGCGACCGCAAGGCGATGGCCGCCCGCGCGGCCCTCGAACTGTCGGACGGCCAGTACGTGAACCTCGGTATCGGGCTCCCGACGCTGGTGCCCAACTACGTCCCCGAGGACGTCAACGTCACCCTGCAGTCGGAGAACGGACTGCTCGGGATCGGCCCCTACCCACACCCGGACGACGTCGACCCGGACCTGATCAACGCCGGCAAGGAGACCGTCACCACGCTCCCCGGCTCGTCGATCTTCGACTCCGCGATGAGCTTCGGGATGATCCGCTCGGGCAAGATCGACGTGGCGATCCTGGGGGCGATGGAGGTCAACCCGGCCGGTGACATCGCCAACTGGATGGTGCCCGGCGCGATGGTCAAGGGCATGGGCGGCGCGATGGACCTCGTGGTGGGGGCCCGCCGCATCGTCGTGGTGATGGACCAGGTGGCCAAGGACGGCTCGTCCAAGATCGTCTCCGAGATCTCGCTGCCGCTCACGGGCCTGGGCTGCGTGGACCGGATCATCACGGAACTCGGGGTGTTCGACCGCGACGCAGACGGGCTGACCCTGGTGGAGATCGTCGACGGGGTGACCCTCGAGCAGGTCGCCGCCGCCACGGGAGCCCCGTACCGGGTGAGCGCGGACCTGGCGTGATCGAGGTGCTGGCGTGATCGAGGTGCTGCGGTAATCGCGCCACCGCCCGCCGGCGCCGCCGGACTCTGGACCACACCGGTCCGGGGTCGGGCGGCGCTCTCGGCGTTGGCCTGGGTGCTGGGGTATGTGGTCGGCCTCGTCGTCGTCGTCCTCCTCGTCCTCCTCGCCGCGAGCACCGTCGGCACCGCGCGACCCGACACCGCCCTGCTCGCCCTCGTGGTGCTCGGCGGCACGGCGGTGGCGGCGCTGGTCGCCGTGCGGATCCACCTGCTG
>NZ_JAALEB010000088.1:0-3099 GCF_014145165.1 Dietzia sp. Cai40
GACGTGGTGGCCGAGCTGGTCGACTGCGACCGCTGGACAGGCCGCGATCTAGTCGCGGTCCTCAACCAGGACGCGCGAGAAAATCCCCGCGATTGGCCCTCCACCATCCAGAACCCAGCCGCGTTCCTGCGACACCGCCTCTCCCGGCTCCGGGAGGTGCTCACCGGCCCCTCGCCTAGCCAGGTGGCCGAGCAACACCGACAGCGCGCCCTCGAGGATGAGCGCCATCGAGCCGAGACCGCGGCCAAAGCCGAAGAGCGCAAGGCCACGCCGGAGCAGGTGTCGGGGCACATGGACGCCATACGCTCGATCCTGCGACGCCGTCAGCGAGGACCAGTTGCGAATGATTGCTTTGACCTCGCACGATTACCAGCAAAGTCGGCGCAAGAGTGACCACTCGCATGACAGCGATGAGACGGCTCCCAGCCCATCCCGGTTCGCCGGCGGCGGACTGGACTCAGTCGGCGTTGTCGCCGCCGTGACGCATCAGCATCAATGTAAGATTGGCTTTCATGAGGTCACGACCGAGCACCAAGCAGACGTTCGCTGAACGCCTGTCGACGCTCGTGTCCACCGCCCATCCCCCAGGACGAGGCCGCTTCACCCAGATGGAAATCGTCGCGGGAGTCAAAGAACTCGGCGGGGATCTCAGCCAGCCCTACCTCTCGCAACTACTACGCGGCACCCACGAGCCATCCGAGCGAGTCGTACGAGATCTCGCAGCCTTTTTCGGTGTGTCACCGGATTACTTCGTCGATGACGACGAATATCGACGCACCAACGACTACATCGCTCTGCTGCGCAAAGTCAGCGACAGTGAAGTTCTAGCGGTGTCGGCCCGGGCCGTCGATCTGCCTTCCGATGCCCTCGACCGGATAAGCAAGGCCGTCGAAGAGGAACGGCGCCGAGCCGGTCTCGACTAGCGCCGGCCGCCACCCCAGTATCCGCCCGCCACTCCAAGCGCTGTTCCAAGCGCTGTCTCAAGCGGGCTGTGATGGCTGATCTTGATCCGTGCCCAGGCTACGACCGGGACCGCGCTGAGGCCCCACCAGTAGCGGGGCGACAGCTCCCGAGCCAACACCGTGACAACGCCGGCCAAGACCGCGGTGTGAAAGCTGACTTTGACTTTGAGCGTGGCAGCGCCAGCGACTCCTAATGAGACCAGAGCTGCTCGAGTTGTGCGGCGCAGCTCCGCCGGCGCCTCGAGCTTGCTTTGCGCTATCAACAGCGTCGTCACTGACACCGCGATTCCGGCGATGACCAGCGGTCGATCCTCGCGACGAGTGATGTGATGATCGGTGAGATTCTTACGCAGAACGCGCAATGCAATCGCGGCCTGCGGAACCAATCCGAGCCCCGTCGCCGTTGCCACACCCCAACCGGGCGAGTCCACCGCCTTCCCAAGGTGCGTCGCTCCAACAGCGAGTACCACCCACGGTGCAAAGACCTCGGTGATGACCTTTTCGGGAGTCACGTTCTCGTCCTCTCTGAGTGGTGCTTGCCGAGGTCTGCAACGACCGCGGTCAGCTCTGAATCGCTCACCTGGGCCGGTGGCCGAGGAAAGCCCGTGTCGCGGTGTCCAGTCGTTCGCTGGATTTGGTGCAACGCATCCAGGACTTCAATGGCGCGGTCGTGGACCCACATATCCACTCCGAAACGGAAGTCGGAGTGTTTGCGGACAGCTGGAACAACGTCCAGGGCGCGGTGATTGAGGCTGCGGAATTGCCGCCAGTGTCTAAGCGCGGCCACGTCGGTTTCTGCTGTGGACCAGATCAGTCCGACGGTGAGCAGTAGACCGCCGGCGAGCGAAAGCAGCTGAGTTACCAGCAGCTCCTGATCCGATGGCAGGGTCATCGACTGGGAAGCAGCCCAGACATACCTCATCCGCAGGAGGCACCAGCCCGCCAGGAAGGGGGTTGCCGACGCCAAGATGGCCAGGCCCCGCCCGGCCGCCGTCCTTAGATCAAGTGGCCACAGCACGAACAGCAGACCGGAACACGCGCCCAGTCCACCGATGTAGGCGATGACCATTGCGACGCGTAGAGCAACGACGGAGTGGGACCACTCGACATAGTCCACGCTGGTGAGCATGCCTCCCCCACCGGCGCTCACGTGCAGACCTGCCACGGTCAGCGAGACGACGATCAGCAGTACCCAGACTCCCGATTCGGCACGTCCGTTGAGCCGGCCCCTTTCTGCCAGCGCCAACAGAAGCACTCCCGCACAGCAACCGAGGATGCTCAAGTGTTTAAGCAGTGTCGGCAGCCAGACGAGCGCTCCCCCGGCCCGGAGGACAGCCTCGACCGGTTCTGTCACCGACAGCAACCCGATCAAGACCGCCACGGACGTGAAGGTCGTTGCCCGTAGCACTGGAGTCGGCGCCACCTGGTACCGCAGAAATCGAGTGGCGATGTAGCCCGCCATCAGAATCTCCAGGGCCAACAGGACCAGGAGAACGATCATCCGAACGCCTCATCGAGGCGGGACATGTGGCGCGTGGTCAGTCCACGGCGAAGACGCCGAGCCATTGTGCAGGCGAAGATCTCGGCTTCGGCCTCGCGGTGTGCCTGCCCAGCCGTGGTCGACGCCGAGCACGCGGGGGGTTCTCCGCCCAGGATCTGCGCCAACCGGTTCGCTCCCGGTTCGGATGTCGCCGTGTGGCCCAGCACGATGTGTCCGAGCTCGTGCAGGACTGTGTGGAACCGCAGATCGCCAGGGAGGTCGGGATCAACTCGAATGTGGTGACCCTGGCGGGTGCGAAGGACAACGCCGTAGTGGCCTTGCGGCATGGGGTGCTCGGAAAGTGTGATGGTCGTGTTGCACAGCTGCTCTGCGGCGAGAAGAACAGCTAGTTCTCTATCGACTGCTGGCACTGATGCCATGATTCCCATGAGCTGGTCGACACTGTCATCTACGCCCGTACGACTGTGACGGAAGAGCTGGAGGAAACGGGGCACGGGCTACACCTTAACGACACCTATGTCACTCGATGAACGCCTCATCGTTGATGGGCCCCTCGAGGACTGCTTCGCTCCCGGCCACTCAATCATTTGGATCCTCGGTGGGTGCGGCATCGCTCCCGGTAACTCCCGTACGGAG
>NZ_JAALEB010000089.1:0-9818 GCF_014145165.1 Dietzia sp. Cai40
CCCCGCAGCCCGGCCGACCCGGCCCCGCAGCCCGGCCCGCGCGGGCCCGGGAACCGGCCGTCAGCGCAGCGACTCCTCCCGGAACTCGCCGGGGAAGTCCACCGACGGGCCGTTCTCGCTCTCGCCGTTGCGCAGCTCGACGCGGCGGATCTTGCCGGAGATGGTCTTGGGCAGGTCGGTGAACTGGAGACGGCGCACCCGCTTGTAGCCGGCCAGGTGGGTGCGGGAGTAGTCGAAGATCTGGCGGGCGGTCTCCTCGGTCGGCTCCCAGCCGCCGGCCAGGACGACGAACGCCTTGGGGACGCTCAGTCGCACGGGATCCGGGGACGGGACGACCGCCGCCTCGGCCACCGCCGGGTGCTCCAACAGGACGGACTCCAGCTCGAACGGCGAGATCCGGTAATCCGAGGACTTGAACACGTCGTCCGTCCGGCCCACGTAGGTGATGTAGCCCTCGGAGTCCCGCGAGCCGACGTCACCGGTGTGGTAGAAACCGTCCGCGTACGCGGCGTCGGTCCGGTCCTTGTCTCCGTGATATCCGACCATCAGGCCGAGCGGGCGGGGGTCCAGGCGCAGGCAGATCTCGCCCTCGGCGCCCTCTCCCGGGACCTCCTGTCCGGTGGCGGGGTCGACCAGGACGACGTCGAATCCGGGGCACGGGCGGCCCATGGACCCGTCTTTGATGGGCTGGCCCGGGGTGTTGGCGATCTGCACAGTGGTCTCGGTCTGGCCGAAGCCGTCGCGGATGGTCACCCCCCACGCGTCGCGGACGCGCCCGATCACCTCCGGGTTCAAGGGCTCGCCGGCACCCACCGCCAGCCGTGGCGGCACCTGCAGCTGCGTCAGGTCGGCCTGGATGAGCATCCGCCACACGGTGGGCGGGCAGCACAGGCTGGACACCCCGCAGCGGTCCATCTCGCGCATCATCGCCGTGGCGTCGAAGCGGGAGTAGTTGTAGATGAACACGCACGACCCGGCGATCCACGGCGTGAACACGTTGGACCACGCGTGCTTGGCCCATCCGGGCGAGGACACGTTGAGGTGGACGTCGCCCGGCTGGAGACCGATCCAGTACATGGTCGACAGGTGGCCCGCCGGGTACGAGGCGTGGGTGTGCTCGACGAGCTTGGGCTTGCTGGTGGTGCCGGACGTGAAGTAGAGCAGCAGCGTGTCGTCGGCGTGGGTGGTGTGGCTGGGCTCGAAGTCGGGGGAGGCGTCCATCGCACCGGCGAGGTCGGTCCAGCCGTCGGGGGCGCCGCCCACCGCGAACCGCTGATAGTCGCCGGAGATGGCGGCGAAGCGCTCGGCCAGCTCGGAGCGGGCGATCACGTGCTTGATTCCGCCGCGGGCGATGCGGTCGCGCAGGTCGCCCTCGGCGAGCAGGGTGGTGGCGGGGATGACCACGGCGCCGAGCTTGATCACCGCGAGCATGACGTCCCACAGTTCCACCTGGTTGGCCAGCATGAGCAGGATCCGGTCGCCGGGCCCGACCCCGGCCTCGCGCAGCCAGTTGGCGGTGCGGTCCGAGCGGATCCGCACCTCGTCGAAGGAGTACTTCGCCTCGGTCGGTGCGCCTCCGCCGTCGTGCTCCTCGACGATCCACAACGCGGGATCGGTGTTCCCCTCGGCCTCGACGTCGAACCAGTTGAGTGCCCAGTTCCACTCGTCGAGCTCCGGCCACGCGAAGCCGGCCCGGGCGGCCTCGTAGTCCTCCGCGTTGGCCTGCAGGAAGTCGCGGGCGGCGCGGAATCGGGTGGTGGCGTCGGTGGCGAGCGGGGCCATGAAGTCTCCTGACAGCGGGCACGGGTGAGAACGGGCACGGGAAGTGAGTCAGCTCACAGTATGGGCGGCCGGGCGGCTGGCGGTACACCCGAAAGGGGAGGGTCGGGGGCGGCCCCGGGGCCGGGTCCTGGATTACTAGGAGATGCAAGTATAGAGTGATGGTCATCACGGGAGCAGTGGCGCGCGGACATCTCCGGACCGCGGCCTCACGACGAAGGGATGTCCATGTCGGATCTCAGGCAGATCGAGCACTACATCAACGGCACCAGGGTCGCCGCCACGGGCGGCCGAACCCACGAGGTGTTGAACCCCAGCACGGGCAAGGCGCAGGCCGTGGTCCCGCTGGCGTCGACGGCGGAGGTCGACGACGTGATCGCCAAGGCCGCCGAGGCGCAGAAGGCGTGGGCGGCCCAGAACCCGCAGAAGCGCGCCCGCGTGCTCATGCGGTTCGTCGACCTGATCAACCAGAACATGGACGAGCTCGCGGAACTGCTGGCGATCGAGCACGGCAAGACCACCCCGGACGCGAAGGGCGACATCCAGCGCGGCCTCGAGGTGATCGAGTTCGCGATCGGCATCCCGCACCTGCTCAAGGGCGAGTTCACCGAGAACGCCGGCACGGGCGTCGACGTCTACTCCATGCGCCAGCCGCTCGGTGTGGTCGCGGGGATCACCCCGTTCAACTTCCCGGCCATGATCCCCCTGTGGAAGGCGGGCCCGGCCATCGCGTGCGGCAACGCCTTCGTGCTCAAGCCCTCCGAGCGCGACCCCTCCGTCCCGGTGCGCCTGGCCGAGCTGTTCACCGAGGCCGGTCTGCCCGACGGCATCTTCCAGGTCGTCCACGGTGACAAGGAGGCGGTCGACGCGATCCTCAACAGCGAGACCATCCAGGCCGTGGGCTTCGTCGGCTCCACGCCCATCGCGCAGTACATCTACGAGAACGCGGCCCGCACCGGCAAGCGCGCGCAATGCTTCGGCGGCGCCAAGAACCACATGATCATCATGCCGGACGCGGATCTCGAGCAGGCCGCCGATGCCCTGGTCGGCGCCGGTTTCGGCTCCGCCGGTGAGCGCTGCATGGCCATCTCGGTGGCCGTTCCCGTGGGCGAGGGCACCGCCGAGGCCCTGCTCGAGAAACTGGTGCCCAAGGTCAAGGAGCTGCGGGTGGGCCACAGCCACGACCCGAAGTCCGACTACGGCCCGCTGGTCACCCCCGAGTCCAAGGCCCGCGTGTTGGACTACATCGACCAGGGCGAGAAGGCAGGTGCGGAGATCCTCATCGACGGCCGCAGCGTGGGTGCCTACACGGACGAGTTCAACGGCGAGGACATCTCCGGGGGCTACTACGTCGGCCCCACGCTCATGGACAAGGTCACCCCGGACATGAGCGTCTACACCGACGAGATCTTCGGCCCCGTCCTCGTGGTGGTCCACGCCAAGGACTACGAGGAGGCCCTGCGCCTGCCCAACGAGCACGAGTACGGCAACGGCGTGGCCATCTTCACCCGCGACGGCGACGCCGCCCGCGAGTTCGTGTCCAACGTCCAGGTGGGCATGGTCGGCGTCAACGTGCCGATCCCCGTGCCGATCGCGTACCACACCTTCGGAGGCTGGAAGAAGTCCGGATTCGGCGACCTCAACCAGCACGGCCCGGAGTCGATCAAGTTCTACTCCAAGGTCAAGACGGTCACCCAGCGCTGGCCCTCCGGCATCAAGGACGGTGCCGAGTTCGTCATCCCCACGATGGACTGACCGCGAACCGGATCCGCCGCGCAGCTCACCCGCCGCGCAGTTCACCTGCCGCACACCGTACGAACCGGGCACCGTATGAGAGGAACACCCATGTTCACCCTTGATGACGACGACAAGGTCATCGTCGACACCGCCCGCGACTTCTCGGTCAAGCGGATCGCGCCCAAAGCGCAGGAGTGGGACGCGACGCACCACTTCCCCAAGGACGTCCTCCGCGAGGCCGCCGAGATGGGGATGGGCGCCATCTACGTCTCGGAGGACGTCGGGGGCAGCGGGATGCGGCGGCTGGACGGTGTCCGCATCTTCGAGCAGCTCGCCCGGGGATGCCCGTCGGTGGCCGCGTACCTGTCCATCCACAACATGTGCGTGTGGATGGTCGACGAGTTCGGCACCGAGGAGCAGCGCCACGAGTGGATCCCGCGGCTGGCGTCGCTGGAGCTGTTCGCGAGCTACTGCCTGACGGAGCCGGGCGCCGGGTCGGACGCGGCGGCGCTGCGGACGAAGGCGGTGAAGGAGGGCGAGGGCGAGACCGCGGAGTACGTCCTCACCGGCACCAAGCAGTTCATCTCCGGTGGCGGGCAGTCGGACGTCTACGTGGTGATGGCCCGCACCGGGGAGGCCGGCCCCAAGGGGATCTCGGCCTTCCTGGTCCCGGCGGACTCCGAGGGCCTGAGCTTCGGTCCGGACGAGCAGAAGATGGGCTGGAACGCCCAGCCCACCGCGCAGGTGATCATGGAGGGTGTGCGGGTCCCGGCGGCGAACCTCATCGGTGGCGCGGACACCGGCGGCGAGGGCCTCGGGTTCACCATCGCGATGCGGGGGCTCAACGGCGGGCGCATCAACATCGCCGCCTGCTCCCTGGGCGGCGCCCAGGACGCGTACACGCGGGCCGTCGCCCACGTGCGGGACCGTGAGGCGTTCGGCGGCGCGTTGATCGACGAGCCGACGATCCGCTTCACCCTCGCGGAGATGGCGACCGAGTTGGAGGCGAGCCGGCTCATGCTGTGGCGCGCCGCCGCGGCCCTGGACGCCAAGGAGCCGGATCACGTGGAGCAGTGCGCCATGGCGAAGCTCTTCGTCACCGACCGCTGCTTCGACATCGCGGACCGGGCGTTGCAGCTCTTCGGCGGGTACGGGTACCTGGCCGAGTACGGAATAGAGAAGATTGTGCGAGATCTCCGGGTGCACCGCATCCTGGAGGGGACGAACGAGATCATGCGCGTCGTCGTCGGCCGGGCCGTCGCCGCGCGCGGACTGGGAGCGTAGGACATGGACAACCGATCGCAGACTGTGGCGTTTCTCGGGCTGGGCAACATGGGTGGACCCATGGCCGCCAACCTGGTCGGCGCCGGACTCGACGTCAGAGGATTCGACCCGGTCGCCGCGGCGCAGGACGCGGCCCGGACCGCCGGGATCACCGTGTGCGACTCGCCCGCCGAGGCGGTCCGGGGAGCCGGCGTCGTGATCACGATGCTGCCCAACGGTGCGCTGGTGACCTCGACCTATGACGAGGTCCTGGGCGAGGCGGGGGAGGGGACCCTGTTCATCGACTCCTCCACCATCTCGGTCGACGACGCCCGTGCGGTCCACGCCAAGGCCGTGGACGCCGGGATGCTCCAGGTCGACGCGCCCGTCTCCGGCGGCGTCAAGGGCGCGACCGCCGGCACCCTGGCGTTCATGGTCGGCGGGGAGGACGAGGCCTTCGCGGCCGCGCAGCCCGTGCTCGAGCCGATGGCGGGCAAGGTCATCCACTGCGGCGGAGCCGGGGCCGGCCAGGCCGCCAAGGTCTGCAACAACATGGTGCTGGCCGTGCACCAGATCGCGATCGCCGAGGCGTTCGTGCTCGCCGAGGGGCTGGGTCTCGATCACCAGGCCCTGTTCGACGTGGTCACCGGGGCCACCGGCAACAGCTGGGCGCTGCACACCAACTGCCCCGTCCCCGGTCCGGTCCCCACCTCTCCCGCCAACAACGACTTCACGCCCGGCTTCGCCACCGCTCTCATGAACAAGGATCTCGGGCTGGCGCTCGCGGCCCTGGAGAGCACTGGTACGGTCGCTCCGCTCGGCGCGGCAGCGGCTGCCCTGTACGACGAGTTCGCGCAGGACAACGGTGGCAAGGACTTCAGCGCCATCATCACCAGCATCCGCGATTCCTCGCGGAGCTGAACACCTCCACTCTCGGGAGAACACCATGTCCACCCTCCGACCCAAGGATTCAGACGCTGTACTAGGGGCCCTGCGCCGGGCCCGCCGTGATTCCGGTGTGCCCGTCGTCTTCGCCGGCGACGTCACCGGTGAGACCGCCAGACTGAACCGCTTCATCGGGGTCCGCACCGACTCCATGCAGGGGCTGGCCGTGGCCAGGGGCCGTGGGCTCGGTGGTCACGTGATGGCCTCCGGACGACCGGCGACGGTGCGCGACTACGAGGAGTGCTCGAGGATCACCCGCGACTACGCCGACGCGGTGGACCGCGAGGGCTTGCGGGCGATCATCTCCGTCCCCGTGATCGTCTCGGGCGTGGCGCGGACGATCCTCTACGGATCGGCCCGCGTCGCCACCCAGCTCGGCGACCAGGTCACCCGGACGTTCACCACCGTCGCCGCGGACCTGGCCTCGGAGTTCAAGGTCCACGACGAGGTCGATCGACGACTGCGGATGGCCGACCACGCCGCGGCCGAGCAGAACTTCGGGCTGGAATCCTCCGACAGGGAACGTCTTCGTGTCCTCCACGGCGAGTTGCGGGCCATCGCCGCCGAGCTCGGCGATCCGGATCTCCGCGAGAGGCTCCTGGCCGCGGGTTCCGCGCTGGCGGGGGTGGGCCGGACTCCGGACGTGGGCCGGGACCCGGGCCCGGCGCCGACGGTCCTGTCCCCCCGGGAGATCGACGTCCTCGCACAGGTCGCTCTCGGATGCTCCAACGCCGAGGTCGGCGCCCGACTGTCCCTGTCACCGGAGACGATCAAGGCGTACCTGCGCAACATCGGTACCAAGCTGGGCACACGGTCACGGATGGAGTCCGTGGCCCGCGCCCGGCTCCTCGGCGTCCTGCCCTGATCAGTCCTGCCCTGATCTGTCCGGCCGATCCGTCGTGCTCGGATCCGTCCCGGCCGGGGGCCTCAGTGGTCTCCGGGTCGGCTACAGCGGACCCTGACACCGGTCGCCGGACGGGTGAGCATCATGGTCCACGGGAACGTCAGGTCGTCGGGGTCGTCGCTGATCCGCACCTCCGGCCTGCACAGCGCCGCGACGGCCGCGGACAGGGCGGTCACGGCGATCCTCTCGCCGGGGCACCGGTGGCCGGTGCGGACCCCGGCGCCGCCGTGCGGGATGAACGCCTCCAGCTGTTCGGCGTCGTCGACCCCCAGGAACCGTTCCGGGTCGAAGGTGCCCGCGTCGTGCCAGTGGTTCGGGTCCGTGTCGGTGCCCTGCAGGTCCAGCAAGACGCGTTGCCCCGTCTTCACCGGACAACCCTGGACCTCGAAATCGGTGGTTGCGAGCGCGGGCAACATGGGCACGAACGGGTAGACACGTCGCACCTCCTGGGCGAACGCCACCGCCTCGGGGATCTCGGTGAGCCGACCGGCCTCCTCTGAGGCGTTCCGGATCCGGCTTCGCCACCCCGGGTTCTCGGCCAGGGCCACCGCGGCGAAGGCCGCGAAGCGGGCGACCGCGACGGTCGGACGGGTGAGGTTCTGCAGTTCCACCGCAGCGGTCCGGGCATCGACCAGCTGGCCGTCGTCGTCCCGGAGCTCGGCCATGGCCGCCAGCACCGACTCGGGATCGGGTTGTGTTTCTCCCGACCTGACCTTGCGCACCAGGGACGTGGCCCACCGGTCGAGGCGCAGTCGCTCCACCTGCGCGACGGGGTTCCCGGAGATCCGTCCGAACGTGTCGAGAAGCCTGCTCATCTGCTTGGTGCGCCTGTTCGCCTCCTCCGGACGCACCGGCAACCCGGCCCACCGAAACGCCGCTCGACCGAACGCGGTCGTGGAGTCGTGATACACGGTTCCCGATCCGCGGCGTGCCCACTCGTCGAGCATCTGCTCGAGCTCCACCGCCACGAGCGAGGCGAACTGCGCCACCCGGTCGTCCTCGTAGGCCAGGTCGGCGAGCGCGTTCTTGCGAACGGTGTGGGCGTGACCGTCGAGACCGTGCACGGCTCCGGGTCCGAAGAGCGGCAGACGGACGAACGCCGGCATGGCCCCTTCGCGCTTGACCTTGGTCGAGTCGTAGAAGTGGCGGACCCCCTCGACTCCTCGCAGAAGCACGGCCCGTCGACCCATGAGGCGAAGGCTCACCGGAGTCTGGGAGTCGGCGGGTAGGCCCACGCGCTGCCTCACTCGGGAGGTGAACAGGTATCCGGACCGGAGAAAGTCGAGGGATTGTTCGCGGAGCGTGTGGCTGGCGTGGGACTGCATCGGTGCCTCCTGGTGGCTCGGGTGCGTGTCTCGCCCGACACCCTAGGGGTGCGGCGAGGGCGGGGCATCCGGTCGAGCGCGGGCGTCGCGACTGTGGGCCGGGTCACGGCACACATACTTTCGGGTGTATCGGGTGTGGTGGTCATCACATACTGTTCGGCTCAATCGACGCCTATGCGTCGGCGATCACCCGCCTCGCCGGAGGTCAGATACCCGGCGAACCTGACACGACTGGAGTTGTCTTGACGCAGTCCGGAAACACCCCGCCGGGGGACGCGGCACCGCTGTCCCCGAATCTTCCGCCGGTCGAGCAGAAGACCTCGCTGAAGAAGGTCGCCGCCGCGTCCTCGATCGGTACCACGATCGAGTGGTACGACTTCTTCATCTACGGCACCGCCGCCGCGCTGGTCTTCCCGGCCCTGTTCTTCCCCGACCAGAACCCCGCGACGGCGACGCTGTCCTCGTTCGCGACCTTCGCCGTGGCGTTCTTCGCCCGGCCCGTCGGTGCGGCGATCTTCGGCCACTTCGGTGACCGGATCGGTCGCAAGAACACGCTCGTCTGGACCCTCATCATCATGGGCGTGGCGACCGTTTTCATCGGTCTGCTGCCCGGGTACAACACGGGGGCGTTCGGCGTCTTCGAGGGCGGCATCGGCATCTGGGCACCGACCCTGCTGGTGGTGTGCCGCTTCTTCCAGGGCTTCGCGGTCGGCGGCGAATGGGCCGGAGCCACGCTGCTCACGGCCGAGTACGCCCCCGAGGGCAAGCGCGGCATGATGGCCATGTGGCCGCAGCTGGGCGTGGCCTTCGCGTTCTTCCTCTCCTCGGGGACGTTCCTCATCTTCTCGCTCGTCGCCGGTAGCGGTGCAGACCTCGACAGCCCCTTCATGCAGTACGGCTGGCGTATCCCGTTCCTGCTCTCCGCCGTCCTCGTGCTGGTCGGCCTGTGGATCCGTCTCACGGTCGAGGAGACCCCGGTCTTCCGTCAGACCCAGGCGAGGGAGGCCAAGGAAGCCGCCGAGACCGCGGCTGCCGACAAGGCCGCGAACAGGGTCACGGCCCCCAGGACGCTGCCGTTCGCCGATGCGCTGCGGTACCAGTGGAAAGAGATCCTCATCGCGGGTGGTGCGCTCACCTCGCTGTTCTCGCTCTTCTACATGGGCACCGCGTTCCTCACGAACTACGCCACCGCCACCCTCGGGCACTCCCGCCCGTTCGTCCTGGGCATGGGCATGATCGCCGCGCTGATCTTCGGTGCCGCCATCGCGCTGTCGGCGATGTACTCGGACAAGATCGGCCGGAGGAAGGTCATCGGCACCTCGGTCGGACTGGCCATCCCGTGGACGCTGTTCGTCTTCCCGATCCTCGACACCGGGTCGACCTTCGCCTTCGGTCTGGTGCTGTTCGTCACGCTGATCATCTTCGGTATCGCCTACGGACCGGCCGGTGCACTGCTGCCCGAGCTGTTCCAGGCCCGCTACCGCTACACCGGCGCCGGGCTCGGCTACAACCTCGCCGGCATCCTCGGTGGCGCGCTGCCGCCGCTGGCCGCGGCCGCGATGATCGGGGCCGGCAACACCTTCGGTGTCGGTCTGATGCTCTCGGCGCTGTCCGTCATGTCGATGGTCTGCATCTTCCTCATGACCGAGTCGAGCAAGAACGTCATCCACGCCGATGCCGAGCCGGACGACTCCCGCCTCATCGCCACCGAGATGCCGTGACCCTGGTCTGACGACCCCCATCGAGGACCCACGACACGGATCCTCCCAAGAACAGCCGCGCCCGGCCCCACCCGAGAGGGGGCCGGGCGCGGTGCTGTCCGCGGCCGGGCGTGGTGCAGGTCGCGGGGCGGGGCGTGGTGCAGG
>NZ_JAALEB010000008.1:0-1729 GCF_014145165.1 Dietzia sp. Cai40
TGATCGGTGGCGGTCGGCGTCTCGTCGTCACCCCCGAACAGCTGGACGAGTCCGATGCCGATCGCGAGGACCACTGCGGCGAGGAGGACCATCGCGATGGCCCGATAAGGAGGGCCCGTCGGCTCGTCCAGGTCGGGATCGACCCCGGCGTCGCCACCGGGCGCGCCCGGGCCGTAGGGATCATACTGCGAGGTTTCGGGCTGGGAGCTCACGCCGGTGAGTGTAGGTCAGTCGAGTCGCATTCCCAGGTTGCGCGCCGCGCGTGCCTTCTGACGGCTGCTCCGCATGCGACGCAGACGCTTGACGAGGAGCGGGTCCACGGCCAGCGCCTCGGGGCGGTCGATGAGGTCGTTGAGGATCTGGAAGTAGCGCGTGCCGGACATCTCGAACTTCTGCCGGATCGCCTCCTCCTTGGAACCGGCGAACTTCCACCACTGCCGTTCGAACTCGAGCATGGCCTGGTCCCGGTCGGACAGGACGGGATCGGCGGCATGCAGCTCGGTCGCGGGCTGCGTACCGCCCGCGACCTGCGGCCCGCGTGCCGCAGTAACTGATCGACCCATGCGCGCGCCTCCTGTGGTGTCGGTGCAGGTGCTCCGGTGCGGGTATGGAGATCACACCGTTGTGATTCCCCCGTAGTGAACCACACGGATCCGACACCCTGCCACGGGCGCACTAGGATCGTCTGCCATGGCCGTCCTGCCCATCGTCATCCTCGGCGATCCCGCCCTCCACGCCCCCACCGAGCCCGTCACCGGGTCCCCGGAGGAGATCCGCGACCTCGTCCGCGACCTCTACGAGACCATGGACGCCGCCAACGGCGTGGGGCTGGCCGCCAATCAGGTGGGTGTACGCAAGCGGGTGTTCGTCTACGACTGCCCCGACCTGGACACCGAGGACGGCGAGGGCGTCTCACGCGAGGACGTCGAGGCCCGTGGCGGCTGGATCAACCGCCGCGGCTGCGTGGTCAATCCGGTGTTGGAGACCTCCGAGATCCCGGAGACCATGCCGGACCCGGAGGAGGATCTCGAGGGGTGCCTGTCCGTCCCCGGAGTGAACTTCCCGCGGGGACGCGCCTGGTGGGCCCGGGTCACCGGCACCGACGAGAACGGCGAGCCGGTCTCGGTGGAGGGCTACGGCCTGTTCGCGCGGTGCCTGCAGCACGAGGTGGGCCACCTCGACGGCGTCCTCTACACGGACGGACTCATCGGCCGGAACCGCAAGGCAGCCAAGAGGCACATCCGCGACGCGGGCTGGGGCGTGCCCGGGTTGAGCTGGGACCCGACCACCGATCCCGATCCGTTCGCCGACGAGGAGGACGACGACGACGAGGCCACCGACCTCCATGGCTGAGCAGGACCGGGGTCTGGCGGACCGGTCCCGGTGGAACGCGGGCCGACGCGTGGAGGTGGGGATGCGCGTGGTGGTGCGTCGTCATCTGGAGGACGGGCAGAGTTCGCATCTCTACACCGACGTCATCGGGCACGTGGTCGAGCTGGATCCCGTTCTGGTGGTACGCCGGGAGTCGGGCGAGGAGGTGCGGATCGCCGACCCCGACATCGCCGTGCTCAAGGTGTTGCCGCCCCGACCCGTCCGGGCCCGCGACGTCCGGGCCCACGAGTACGCGGGCGCGTTGGCGTGGCCGGGTACCGAGTTCGAGCTGGTGGACGGCTGGTTCTGCCGCGCCGGGGACGACTGGTCCTATCGCGGGAACTCGGCGGTCCCGGTG
>NZ_JAALEB010000090.1:0-4951 GCF_014145165.1 Dietzia sp. Cai40
CCGCCGGCGGGGACCGGGCCCGCCGCGGTCAACCCGAGCGCGTCGAGGGCGTGCGCGAGAGCGGCATCGGTGTGCCGGTCCGGCGCGAAGCGGAAGTTGACGTCGAGCCACGCCTCGTCCGGGACGGTGTTGCCGGCCACGCCCGCGGACATCCTCACGGCCTGCAGCCCCTCCCGGTAGACGCAGCCGTCGATGTCCACCGAGCGCGGTCCGTACCTCTCCAGCGCCGCCAGCACCGGGGCGAGGCGGTGCACGGCGTTGTCCCCCAACCAGCTCCGCGCCGAGTGGGCCCGGGTGCCGCGGGCGTGGACCCGGATCCGGAGGGTGCCCTGGCAGCCCGCCTCGATCAGGCCGCCGGTGGGCTCGCCGAGTATCGCCACGTCCCCCGTGAGCCAGTCCCGGTGGGTCCGTTCGAGGAACCCGAGACCGTTCGCGGTCGCCTCGATCTCCTCGCAGTCGTAGAGCACCAACGTGAGATCGTGCGCGAGCTCGGCGGAGTCCGCCAGGGTCGCGAACAGGTGGAGGAACACGGCGTCGCCGGATTTCATGTCGACGGTCCCACACCCGTGCAGGACCTGATCGGCTCCCTCACCCGTGAGTCGGCACGGGACGTTGTCCGCCACCGGGACGGTGTCGAGATGTCCGGCGAGCACCACCCGGGTCGGCAACCCCCTCGAGGTGCGGGCCAGAACGCGGTGGCCGTCCCGCACGAGTTCGGTCCGCCCGGCGGCCGGACCCGTGAAGCCGGCGACCACGGATGCGAGCGCCGTGTGGACGGCGCCGGCGATCTCCGCCTCCTCCCGGGAGGGACTGGCGATGTCGACGAGGGCGCGGGTGAGGTCGACCGGGTCGGCGGTCAGATCGAGGGCGGCGGTCACGGCGTCCACCTTAGATGCCCGTGGCCGGTACGCGCCGGGGCCGACCGCTAGCATCGGGGGCATGAGTGCACACGGAGCCGTGGCCACCGGAATCGCCACCCTGACGTCCGATCACACCGTCCTCGACGTGTGGTACCCAGCGCCCCAGCTCGGAGCGGCCTCCGAGGGGGGTCACCGAATCCTGTCGGGTGACGAGGTCCCCGAGGAGCTGGCTCCCCTCACCGGACCCGACGCCGATCGCGGTGTCGAGCGGGTCGCGGTGCGGGTCGAGATCGAGGACCTCACGCAGGCCCCGACCGACGCCTATGACGCCTACCTGCGGCTGCACCTGATCTCCCACCGGCTCATCCGGCCGCACTTCGCCAACATGGACGGGTTGTTCGGGACACTGGCCAACGTCGTGTGGACCAACTTCGGCCCCTGTGAGGTACCGGGATTCGAGATGGTGCGTGCCAGGTTGCGCGCCCGCGGCCCGGTGACGGTCTACGGCGTGGACAAGTTCCCGAGGATGGTGGACTACGTGGTCCCGTCCGGGGTCCGGATCGCCGACGCCGACCGCGTCCGACTGGGTGCCCATCTGGCGGAGGGGACGACCGTCATGCACGAGGGGTTCGTCAACTTCAACGCCGGCACCCTCGGGCCGTCGATGGTCGAGGGACGCGTCTCGGCCGGTGTCGTGGTCGGTGCGGACTCCGACGTCGGTGGCGGCGCGTCGATCATGGGAACCCTCTCGGGCGGCGGCAAGGAGACCATCTCGATCGGCGAGCGCTGCCTGCTGGGTGCCAACTCCGGAATCGGGATCTCGCTCGGCGACGACTGCGTGGTCGAGGCCGGGCTCTACGTCACTGCCGGGACCAAGGTGGACGTCCGGGCCGGGGCCTGGGCCGATCGCGAGCCCGTCAAGGCGGGCCAGCTCTCCGGGATGGACAATCTGCTGTTCCGGCGCAACTCCGTCTCCGGCGCAGTCGAGGCCGTGCCGTGGAAGCGTGAGGGCGTCGAGCTGAACGAGGCGCTCCACGCCAACGACTGACCTCCCGCGACGCTCGCCGGCGGCGTCGACCTCCAACGACAAGGACGTTCCGCACACATCGCCCGAGAGGCGGGTGCGCGGAACGTCCTTCTCGTTGGGGAGGCTGGGCGACGCGGGAGGCTGGGCGACGCGGGAGGCCGGGCGGACGTAGGGTGCGACCCGCTCAGGCCAGCCGACGGACCGCCTCGGCCACGGTGGCGTCGGTCGCGGTGAGGGCGATGCGGACGTGCCGGGCCCCGGCGGAACCGTAGAACTCACCGGGGGCCACCAGGACACCGCGGGCGGCGAACCAGTCCACCGTCTCCCGGCAGGGCTCGTCGCGGGTCGCCCAGAGGTAGAGCCCGGCCTGCGAGTCGTCGACCCGGAATCCGGCGTCCTGCACGGCCGGGAGCAGGAGCTCACGTCGGGCCCGGTACCGCTCGCGTTGCTCGGCCTCGTGGGCGTCATCCCGGAGCGCCGCGGTCATGGCGTTCTGGACGGGCAGGGGCATCATCAGACCCGCGTGCTTGCGCACCGCCAGCAGCTCCGCCACGAGGGACGGGGCGCCCGCCACGAACCCCGCACGATACGAGGCCAGGTTCGACGTCTTGGACAGCGAGTGCAGGGCCAGGAGCCCGGTGTGGTCGCCGTCGCAGACACGCGGGTCGAGGACCGAGGGCGCCTCACCCTCCCAGACCAGCCCGAGGTAGCACTCGTCCGAGGCCACGATCACCCCGCGGTCGCGGGCCCAACCGACGACCTTGCGCAGGTGGTCCACGCCGAGCACCCGGCCGCTGGGGTTCGACGGCGAGTTGAGGTAGAGCAGGGTGGGCGACGACGGGCCGAGTTGCGTCAGGGAGTCGGCGCGCACGACCGTCGCACCCGCGAGCAGGGCCCCCACCTCATAGGTCGGGTAGGCCACCTCCGGCACGACGACCGTGTGGCCCGGGCCGAGTCCGAGCTGTGCGGGCAGACCCGCGATCAACTCCTTGGTACCGATCGCGGGCAGGATCGCCCCGGGATCCAGGCCGGTGACCCCGTAGCGCCGGTGGAGAGCGTCGGCGGCCGCGAGCCGGAGCTCCGCGGTCCCGATGGTGGTCGGGTAACCCGGTTCCGCGGATCCGGCGGCGAGTGCCTCACGGATCACCGGGGCGACCGGGTCGACGGGGGTGCCCACGGTGAGATCGACCAGGCCGTCGGGATGCGCGGTGGCCACTGACCTCGCCTCGGCGAGGGTGTCCCACGGGAACACGGGTAGCGCGCGCCCGGGCGGACGACGCTCCGGGCGCGACACCACCGGGGTCACTCCTGGTTCATGGGGGGCAGCGCCTTGATGAACGGGTGGTCGTAGTCGACCTTGCCCACCTTGGCGGCGCCGCCCGGCGATCCCAACTCGACGAAGAAGTCGACGTTGGCGGTGTTGTACTCGGACCACTCCTCCGGGGTGTCATCCTCGTAGAAGATGGCCTCCACCGGGCAGACGGGCTCACACGCGCCGCAGTCGACACACTCGTCGGGGTGGATGTACAGCATCCGTCCACCCTCGTAGATGCAGTCGACAGGACACTCCTCGACGCAGGACTTGTCCATCACGTCGACGCACGGCTCTGCGATCGTGTAGGTCACGTCAGCCACCTTCCTCGTAGCGGTATGGCCTGCATCGTATGTCACACCCCGCGTCCGCGACGACGCCGCCCCGAAGCCGGTCGCGCTATGTGACGACGGTCACGGGGATCTGGGTGGGGGCCGGTCCGTAGACGGTGTCCCGACGCCGGGCGGGCCGACCGATCCCGGTGGCGATCTCCGCGATCTCCTCCGGGGTCTTGGCGGACCCGTTCTCGGCCCCGGCCATCCGGGAGATCGTCTCCTCCATCAGCGTGCCGCCCAGGTCGTTCGCCCCCGCGCGGAGCATGGTGCGCGTCCCCGCGACCCCGAGCTTGACCCAGCTGGTCTGCACGTTGTGGATCGATCCGTGCAGCATGATCCGTGCCAGGGCGTGGACGGCGACGTTCTCCTCCCGCGTCGGGCCCGGCCGGGACGCGCCCGCCAGGTACAGCGGGGCACTGCGGTGCACGAAGGGCAGGGGGACGAACTCGGTGAACCCGCCGGTCCGGTCCTGGATCCCCCGCAGGGTGCGCAGGTGCGCCACCCAGTGCCTCGGCGTGTCCACGTGGCCGTACATCATGGTGGAGCTCGAGCGCAGGCCCACCTCGTGGGCGGTGGTGACGATGTCGATCCACTCGGAGGCCGGGAGTTTGCCCTTGGTCAGGACCCAGCGGACCTCGTCGTCGAGGATCTCCGCCGCGGTACCGGGGATGGTGTCCAGACCGGCCGCCCGCAGCTCGGTGAGCCACTCCCTGACCCCCACCCCGGACCGGGCCGCCCCGTTCGAGATCTCCATCGGGCTGAACGCGTGGACGTGCATGGACGGCACCCGCTCCTTGACCGCGCGGACGAGGTCGGCGTAACCGGAGACCGGCAGGTCCGGGTCGATCCCGCCCTGCATGCAGACCTCGGACGCCCCGGAGACGTACGCCTCGTACGCGCGGTCGGCCACCTCGGCGGCCGAGAGCGAGAACGCGTCCGCGTCCCCCTTGCGCTGGGCGAAGGCGCAGAACCGGCACCCCGTGTAGCAGATGTTGGAGAAGTTGATGTTCCGGTTGACCACGTAGGTCACCGTCTCCCCCACCACGTCCGCGCGGATCCGGTCGGCGAGTCCGGCCACGGCGGCCAGCCCGTCCCCCGTGGCCGTGGCCAGGGCGAGGTACTGGTCGTCCTTGAGGCCGGCCGGGTCCGACTCCGCGGCCCGCAGCGCTGCGAGCACCTCGGAGTCCGCCCGCTCGGGGACCAGCGCGGCCGCACCGAGCTCGGCGGCGCGGGCCCGGATGACGTCCCAGTTGCCGAACGCCTCGCCGATGTCCGAACGGGTGTCGGTGTTGCGGCCCTCGGTGTCGATCGCGGTGTGCAGGTCGGTCCGTCCGCTCGAGTCCCAGTCGTCGTCGGGCTCCTGCCACGGCCGCCCCGAGGGACGGACCACCTCGTCGTCGTCGCCCTCGCCACCGCC
>NZ_JAALEB010000091.1:0-11175 GCF_014145165.1 Dietzia sp. Cai40
GGCTCGGCCGCGGGCGAGCGCGGCGACCGGGAGCAGACACAGGAGCACGACGGCCCATCCGCCCGGACCGGGCACCCAGCCCCCGGCAGCAGTGTGCGCGACCGTGGCGGTGAGCACGGACGCGAGCACCACCGCGACCGCGCGCCACTGCGCCATCGGGTCGCAGTAGCCGGTCACGACGTAGAACCTACGTCACCGCGTGATCACCACGCCCTCGCGGCTCCGCCTCCCCGTCGTCGGCTCCTCGGTCTCCCGGTGGCCTACCCGCCAACCTCCTCGGCAGCGGAGAGTGAGCGGTCAGGTGGTGCGGGTGTGGGCCCCCATGTCGTCGACCTCCATCTCGTCGAACTGCATGTCCCAGACGGGCGGCCCGTCCGGATGGTCGCGGCGTCCGGTGACGTGAAACCCGTGCCGCTCGTACAGCCGCACGTTCCGCTCATCCGAGGTCTCCAACCGCACGGCGCGGGCGCCTCGACGTCCCGCCTCGGCCAGAGCAAACACGAGCAGGGAGCTACCGAGACGCCTGCCCTGCGCGGCGGGGCGCACCCCGAGGGTCTCCAGGGTCCACCCGTCGTGCGGCGGCGATCCGTCGGCCAGCCTCCCGATGCGGTCGCCGTGCAGGGCCACGATCTGCTCGACGGCGTCGTCGTCGGCGTCCGGGGCGTCCGGGGGCAGGAGCGCGATCACGCCGTCACGGTCCTCGGTGACCGCGACGACCCCGTGCCGATAGGCGTGCGCCAGATAGAGCTGCTGCAGGGTGAGCAGGCGCTCGGCGTACCCCTCCTCGGGGATGACGTGACGGGTCCAGGGGTAGTGCGCGAACGCCTGGGCCAGGGTCTCGGCGGCGGGGGCGAGATCGTCCGGCGAGGCGAGGCGGGGGTCAGTCATTCTGGGCTCCTGCGGGTCGGATCATTGCGGTGGATTCCTGTCCGGGCCCCGTGGGCACCGTGCCGACGGGGAGGAAACCGAATCGCTCGTACAGGCGGCGGCTGCCCGCGGTGGTCGCCTCGAGGAACACCGGCTCCGGCCCGCCCTGGTCGATGATGTCCAGGCGGTGGCGCAGGAGGGCCGACCCGATCCCCTTCCCGCGAGCCTTGGGTCCGGTGGCGATGTCGTGGAAGTACCAGTGCGGCTCCGACGGCCGGTGTGCCTCGACCGCGCGGGTGTGTGCCATGCCGCGGCGCGCGGTGGGCGAGATCAGCAGTCGGAGAACCGCTGTGCCTCTCTCGCCCCATCGTGACCAGCGCCCCGCCTCGCGGTGCGGAGGCTCCCAGAGCAACGCCCCCAACGTCTGCCCGTCCTCCACGGCCACGTCGACCCGGTCCGGGTGCCGACG
The DNA here is from genome assembly GCF_014145165.1 of Dietzia sp. Cai40. Taxonomy (NCBI): domain Bacteria; kingdom Bacillati; phylum Actinomycetota; class Actinomycetes; order Mycobacteriales; family Dietziaceae; genus Dietzia; species Dietzia sp. Cai40. The sequence goes on from NZ_JAALEB010000091.1 coordinate 1,337, forward strand.
CACGTGGCGTCGATAGTGCGCGGTCAGGCGTGCGGACCGTGAGGCCTCGTCGGGGAAGAACTGCGCCCACGCCGGATCAGCGCCGAACGCCTCCCCGAGCATCTCCCCGATGGTCTGTGCATCGGAGGCCGCCGCCGGTCTGACTTCCACCATGTCTTCCTCCCTCGATCGCGCCCTATTCTACAATGTAGAAATAGTGTCTCGGGCTTGTCGGCCCGAAAGTGGGGGGACTGATGGTCGAGCGCCGCGTCGGACGAGGGCCCAGGGGGTTGTCCCCCGCCTTGATCGTCGAGGCGGCTGTCGGCGTGCTGGAGGAGAGCGGGCAGGAATCGTTCAGCATGCGCAGTGTGGGGCGCGCGGCGGGGTGCGACGCGATGTCGGTGGCCTATCACTTCGGGTCCAAGCAGGGGCTGGCCCGGGCCATGGCGTCGTGGCTCGACGGTCAGGTGCGGCCCGCCCCACCCGGGGCGCCCTGGCGACCGACACTGCGTCACCTGGCTGAGCAGTACCGCGCCCTGGCCAGGGCGTATCCCCGGACGTTCCCGTTGCTCCAGCGGTTCACCCACACCGGGTCGGCCGATTACGCCACGACCGAGGTGGTGCACGCGGCGATGCTGGGTGCGGGGGTCCCCCGGCCTCAGGTGGTGACGGTGACGGTGGGCTGGTACGCGACCGTCCTCGGGCTGGCCACGGCGGAGGCCCTCGGGTTGGTCTCTCCCGTGGACGACGTCACCGCGGCGGAGATCGAGGGGCTGCCCGCCGGGGACTACCCGCTCACCACCGCGCTCCTGGACGACTATCGCGGGATCGAGCCCGGCGTCGTCTTTGGCACCGCCGTGGAGCTGATGCACGACGGGATCGAGCGGCTGGGCGGCTCCTAATTCGTGGCCGTGCCCACGTCGTAGTACAGCTGCACCATCCCGTTGCCGAACCGTCGCAGATCGCGAAGTCGTAGGTCGAGCGGGCTGTCGGGGAACATCGGTCGGCCCCCGCCCACCGCGACGGGGCATAGGAGCACCCGGACCTCGTCGACCAGGCGGTGCCGCAGTGCGTGGGCGGCGAGCGTGGGTCCGTCGACCGTCAGGTCGCCTTCCGCCCGGGCCTTCAGTTCGCGGACCTCGTCGGGGTCGAACTGCCGCTCGAGCCGGGTCCGCGTGGTGTCGACCTCCGGCAGCGTGGTGGAGTACACGACCTTGTCCGCCCGCGTCCAGAGGCGTGCGAAATCGGCTGACCGGGGGGACTGGCCGGCGATGCCGGGATCCGTCTCCCAGACCCTCATCGTCTCGTACATCGTGCGGCCGTAAAGAAAGGTGGAGACCCCGACGGTGTCTCGGTTGACGGTCTCCAATACCTCCTCGTCGGGGACCGCCCAGTCGAAGTTTCCCTCCCGATCCGCGACGTATCCGTCGAGAGAGGTGATCATCGAATAGATCAGTGTGCCCATGGTGACCTCCGGGGTCGTCTGCGCCCTGCACGACCGATTGTAAAACGCAATCGCTTTCCCGGGCGACTATACTGATTGCATGTCGCAAGCGGAAGGGCCGCGTGTGCTCCCCGTGCCTCCGGGTAAGTCGGGCTGCCCGATCAACATGACCGCCGAGCTGCTCGGTGATCGCTGGAGCCTGGTCGTTCTCCGGGACATCATGTTCGGGGACCGTCGGCGGTTCCGAGAGCTGTTGGGGCAGTCGATGGAAGGGATCGCCTCCAACATTCTCGCCTCCCGGCTTGCCAAGCTGGTGGGCGCCGGGATGCTCACCCGTCACGACGATCCCCGTCACCGTCAGCGGGTGGAGTACCGGTTGACCGAGGCGTCGATCCAACTCGTCCCCGTGTTCGCGCAGCTCGGCGCGTGGGGAACCCGCTGGCTCCCGACGAGTCCCGAACTCTCGGTCAGGGCCAGTCTGCTCGCGGAGGGCGGACCGCGCCTGTGGGATCAGTTCATGGACGAGCTGCGGGCGACCCACCTCGCCGGTGAGCCACCGGTCGGGGACGGCGTCCTTGCCGGTCTGACCGCCGCCTACGAACAGGTGGCCGGCGAGAGCGATCCGGAGTAGGTCCGGTACCGGACGAACGGCGCGGCCCCGCGGTCGAATGGCCCCACGTGGTCTCGGCGCGTGTCAGCCCTCGGGGCTGCGCAGCGGCATCTCGTGGACCTCGCGGACGAACTCGGGCAACGGGCCACCGGTGCGCAGGACAGTGGCGATCGCCGGATCCGCCAGGTGCAGCCGGCCCACCGAGATGAGGTCGAACTCTCCGGCCTCGAGGCAGTCCACCACGGCATCGATGTTGTCCGCGGTGTGGGCGGGCGCCCCGGACTTCTGTTCGCGGAGCGAGGCCCCGATCCCCACCCCGCCGACCGCGCCCGAGGGCAGCCCGGTCAGTCGGCGGGCCCATCCGGCCAGGGACACCTCGCCGTCGTCGCCCTCCAGGTCCGGGAATGCCGGGTCGTTGAACCGCCTGGTGGAGGCGTCGAGCAGGTCCACCCCCGCGTCGGCGAGGGCGCCGAGGTACACGCCCAGCTCGTCGGGCGTGGTGGCCTTGCGGGCGGTGTAATCCTGCTGGGTGTGCTGGGAGAAGCGGTAGAACAGCGGGGCGTCGGGCCCGATCGCCTCGCGGACCCCGGCGACCACCGCGGCGGGGAACCGGCTGCGCGCGGCCAGGTCGCCGCCCCAGGTGTCGGTCCGCCGGTTGGTGTCGGACCAGACGAAGGAGTCGAGGAGGTACCCGTGCCCGCCGTGGAGGGTCACGCCGTCGAATCCGGCCTCCATCGCCAACCGGGCGGAGCGGGAGAACGCGTCGATCACCCCGGCGATGTCGCCCTCGGTCATCGGTGCGACCTCCGGTGACCACCGGGCGACGCTCCGCTCGGAATAGGTGGTGACGCCCGGGGTGCCCCATCGCCCGGACGGCCGCATCGGGTGCCTCTCCATGAGCCTGTCCCGGTTGGCCCGGTCGAAACGGGCGTTGGCGCCCCAGAGCGGGCCGACGTGCCACAGCTGCGTCAGGATGCGGCCCCCGGCGGAGTGGACCGCGTCGGTGACCTGCCGCCAGGCGGCCACGGACGCAGGCCCGTCGAGGCGGGGGATCCAGCCGTGATCCACCGAGGTCGGGTGGTCCACGCCGATCCCCTCTGTGACGATCAGCGCGGTCCCGCCGGCAGCGCGGGAGGCGTAGTAGTCGCGGTTCACCTCGTCGGGCAGGGCGTCCGGGCAACCCATCCGCGTCATGGGCGACATGACCAGGCGGTTGGCCAGCTGCATGGACCTGACCTGCAGGGGTCGGAACAGTGCCTCGCGCGTGGTGGTGACCGATGACGACATCTCGTGGGACCTCTTCTTCTCCGGTGAGGGCGACCCGCCGGGCCCGGGCCGGCGACGCCATCACTTGACAACTGTCAATAGTACCCGGACCGGTCGTTCGGGGATGAACCGTGCGGACCGCCGGGTGCGTGAGGCGACTATCCGGAGTGCTGTTGTTCCAACTCGTCGATGGTCTTGTCCGAGGTCTCGGAGATGATGTCGAGAATGCGCTGGTAGTGCGCGGAATCAGCGCTGACCAGCGAGACGTGGTCCTCGCCGTCGGCCAGCACGAGGGACCCGATCCCGTTCTGCTGTGTCACGGCGTTGATATAGCGGATGGAGTTCTCGGGGGAGACCATCGTGTCGTCGGTGCCGTGCACGGCCACCACCGGGATGCGCGGGTCGATGTTCTGGATGGGGTCGACGGAGGTATAGCGATCGGGGACCTCGGCAGGGGTGCCGCCGAGGACGGTGACGATTCGATCGTCACCGTGGGTGGCGGCGTAGATCATGTCCAGGGGCCCGGCCAGGGAGATGACGCGGGTCGGCCGGAACGCGGGGTCGCTCCCGACCTCGTCGTCGTCCAGGGAGTGGCGGGTGCCGGACCACATGGCCAGCTGGGCACCGGCACTGTGGCCGACGACGAGCTCGTCGTCGGTGGTGAGCTCGGGGTACTGCTCGTCGAGGCGGACCACGTGATCGAGGGCGTCGGCGATGTCGCTGAAAGTAACGGGCCATCCACCGCCGGAGCCGACGCGCCGGTACTCCACGTTGTACACGGCCATCCCGCGGTCGACGAGATCGTCGGCGAAGGAGTTCATGACCTCGGCGCCGAGTTGGGACGCCCACGAACCGCCGTGGATGAGGACGACCAGCGGCACCGAATCTTCGGCGTGCGTTCCGGCCGGCAGGTAGAGGTCTCCCCAGTTCTGGGTCGGGTCCGATTCCCCACGGGTGGGGTAGGTGATCCGCTCGTAGTGGTGTTCGTCCCGCTCGGCGACGTCGCCCTGGGACGCCGCATCGCCCTGGGACGCCGCATCGCCCTGGGCAGCGACATCGTCATCTGGGGCGCAGCCGCCGATCGTCATGGCCGCGATCAGGGATGCCGCCACAGCAACGGTGGACCGGGTCGGAGTCGTCCGCTTCACCTGCGTCAGCCTAATGAGCGTCCAGCCCGCTGGTCGGATGTCACGCATTTTGGCGCCGGACCAGTGAGAGTCCCGGCGAGTTCGACTGGTCGACGGCCGCCCCGGTACATCGTCAGTGGCCGTAACCAGCAGTGGCCGTAACCGGGCCGTCACAGTGCGTCGATCCGGTGCTTACACCGCGGACCTACGGTGATCCGGTTCGCGCACCCCGCGCGACATCGTTCGATCTTGCTTCGAGAGAGGCCGCACATGTCCGCCACAGAATCGATCCTCGCGGGCGATCGAGGTGGATGCGCGGGACACGCTGACGATCGAGCAATCCCCGGGCCCGGCGATCGGCTCGCCCCGGTCGTCGGCACGAGCGTCCTGGCCGTCGAGACGTGCACTCGCTCGCCGGAAGGAGGAGAACCCGCCGAGAGCTCCGGCCGTTAGGCTCCCGATGATGCGGCCGCCTCCGCGCCGCACCATTCTCTGGAGGTCATCTGTGTCCGGGCATCTCAGCGGCAAGGTCGTCATCGTCACCGGGGCCGGGGGTGGGTTCGGCAAGCTGATCGCTGAGAAATGCGCCGCGGGCGGCGCGCACGTGGTCGGCGTCGACATCGACGCCGACGGTCTCGCCGCCGTGGTCGACGGAATCACCGCCGCCGGGGGTTCGGCGCTCGCCCGGGTCGCCGACGTCACCGATACCGAGCAGGTCAGGGCGGCCGCCGAGGCCGCGGTGGAGACGTTCGGCGCCATCGATGTCCTGGTCAACAACGCCGGGGTCATGCCGCTGGCCTACTTCGCCGATCACGAGAAGGCGCTGCCCAGGTGGCTCAAGGCCATCGACATCAACATCAAGGGAGTCGTCAACGGCATCTCCGCCGTCTACGACCAGATGATCGAGCAGGGGCGCGGACAGGTCGTCAACATCTCCTCGATCTACGGCAATGCGGGGATCGCCGGCTCCGGCGTCTACAGCGCGACCAAGGCCGCCGTCACCACCCTCTCGGACTCCCTGCGGATGGAGACCAAGGGCAAGATCAAGGTCACCACGGTCAAGCCGACCGGCGTCGCCGGCACCAACCTCGCCAGCTGGATCGTCAACGGTGAGGCGATCAACGGGATAGTCGGTCAGCGTGCGGAGTCCTTCAACGCCACCCTCTCGGCGATGATCAACGGTGAACTGCCCGCGGAGCAGACCGACGTCGACTCGGTGGAGTACTGGCTCATCACCCCCGAGGACCTCGCCGACGCCGTGGTCCACGTGATCGACCAGCCGTGGGGCATCAGCATCAGCGATATCACGGTCCGGGCGAGCGGCGAGGACTACCTCTACTGAACGGGTCGACTCATCACCGCGCCTGGCTGAACCTCCCGGCGCGGCCGAGCAGCCCCGCGTTGGCGTCGGCGAGCAGCGCGTCGACCGTCTCGCGGGCGCAGGTCTTGTTGGACCCGATGAACCCGCGGGGACCCCGTTTGATCCACCCGACCACGTAGGCGCCGGGGACCTCGGACCCGCCGGGGCGGTCGAGGACGCGGCTGTCGCGGTGGGGGATCGTCGCGGTGACCGGGTCGAACGGCACGCCCGGCACGGGTACCCCGCGGTAGCCGACCGAACGCAGGACCAGTCCCGCGGGCAGGACCTCCTCGGTTCCCGGGCGGGGGACCGCGCGCACGTCGCCGTCCAGGCCGGTCAACTCCGTCCCCGCGATCCGCAGTCCCTCGACGCGTTCCGCACCGACGACCTCCACGGGTGCGGTCTGGAAACGCAGGACGATCCGCGGCATGCCCGTCCGTGGCGCGCGGGCGGCCACCTCCGCGAGGCAGTCGAGCATGAGGGATCTCTGGGGATCGGTCTCCGCCCCCGGATCGATCCCGTCCGGGGCGTCGACGCGCAGGTCGATGTCCTCACGCGAGGCCAGCCCGACGAGTTCGGGAAGGGTGAACGCGGCCTGGGCGGGCCCGCGTCGACCCAGCACGACGATCTCCCGGATGCGACTGTCCCGCAGGGCCTTCAGGGCGACAGGGGAGATGTCGGTCGCGGCGAGGGACTCCGCAGGGGTGGCGAGGATCCGGGCGACGTCGAGGGCGACGTTGCCGTTGCCCACGATGACGGCCCGCTCGTGGTCGAGCGGGACCCGGGCCTCGACGTGGTCGGGGTGGCCGTTGTACCAGGACACCACCTCCGTGGCGGACATGCTCCCGGGGAGCCCGGTGCCCGGGATCTCGAGGGGGCGGTCGGTGCTGGCCCCGGTCGCGTAGACCACGGCGTCGTGGGCGGCGGCGAGCTCGTCCACGGTGACATCCCGGCCGATCTCCACCCCCAGCCGGTAGGTGAATCCGGCCTGGGCCTCGATGAGCGCGAACAGGTCGGTGACCGACCGGGTCCTCGGGTGGTCGGGGGCCACGCCGTGCCGGGCCAGGCCGTGGGGGACGGGCAGGCGATCGAAGACGGTCACCTCGACGCCCGGCTGCCTGAGCAGCTCGTCGGCGGTGTACAGAGCGGCGGGGCCGGCTCCGACGATCGCCACCCGCAGTGGCTCCCCCGCGGGGCCGCGGTCCCGCACCAGACGGCGGATCGGGGGGACCGGCGCCTGGGGCGGGTACGGGCGAGACGGCGTGCTCAACACGGCGTTGAGGTCGAGGAAGACCTGCTCGCCAGGGGCGAGGCGGTCGTCGGGGACGATCGCCCCGACCGGGCACGCTCCCACGCACGCCCCACAGTCCACGCAGACGTCCGGGTCGATGTACAGCATCTCGGCGGTGGCGAAGTCCGGCTCGTCCGGAGTCGGGTGGATGCAGTTGACCGGGCACGCGTGGACGCAGGACGCGTCGGCGCAGCAGGCCTGCGTGACGACGTGGGGCATCAGACGGCGGCGGAGTACGAGACGGGCGGCTCGCTGCGGTAGCGGGAGGCGCGGCCGTCGATCTTCAGCGCCCGCCAGACCCGCCGGGCGAGCGGGTTCATCAGGCCGGACTGCTCGGCGAGCATCCGCACGTCGGAGAAGAGGTCGGACAGGAACTCGCGGGACTTCGGGCTGTCCCAGTACAGCTCGTCGATGACCTCGCGGGGGACACCGAACTCCTCGCGGAATTCCTTGGTCGGCTTGAGGATGGAGTCGCACAGCACCCGCATGATCACGGGGAAGGCCAGGGAGACCGCGAAGATCTGACCGCGGCTCATCCGGGGCGCGTGGCGGGCCACGTAGGTGTGCGCGAAGGAGATGTGCCGGGCCTCCTCGGCCACGTGGATCTCCATGATGCGGCTCAGGACGGGCGGGAGCTCGTCCGCGCCGCGCAGGATCTGCTTCTGCGTGTGGTCGATCGGCTCCTCGCCGGCGAGGACGCCGATGAAGAAGCCCACCGGTGTGAGGGAGGCGAACCACGGGATGATCGGCGAGACCCGGCGCATCCAGCGGGGCAACCCGGGTACGTCGGCACCGATGATGTTGACGCCCTGCTGGAACATCTGGGTGTGGTGGCACTCCTCGGTCGCCTCGTGGGTGAGGTACCGGAACTCGGCCGACCCGTTGTCCAGGTTCGAGATGTACTGCATGATCCCGCGGATCAGGATGTTCTCGAACTGCAGCCCGACCTTCATGATGTTGGCCTGGCGCCACAGCCCGATCTCGATCTGGGTCTCGACGGGCAACGCCTGGTACCAGGGGTGGGCGCCCAGCGGATCCACGTCCGCGGGCAGGACCCAGCGCTCGTCGGTGCGGTCCACACGGAAGTCGGGGTGATCCCAGGGGACGTCGACGAACGCGTCGAAGTGGCGTCGGACCGACGCCTCGGACAGGCGGAGGAGGGCGGCGTCATACTCCTCGCGGGAGCTGCTCGGGGTCGGGCTCGAGGGGGCGGTGGTGGGCGTGGGTGCGGTCATGGCGATCCCTTTCGTTTCCGACGATGTGGGTCGGAGAGAGCCTCGGAGTACAGAGTGACATTTGAGGTCTCTTTGTAACTGAGGCTAGGCAGCGCGGGCCCTCGTGTCAACGCCCGGGCGCCTACCGCCTACGCACCGTCGGAATGTCCCCGCCCACCGCGGAGTTGTGGGCCCAGGTGCCTCCTGGCGAACTCCCGGGCCACGTCGGGGTCGTCCAGATCGATGGTCGTGGAGGGGGTGAGGACGAATGAGATCACCAGACGGACGGTCACCTCGGCGGCCACGAGCAGTTCGTCGTGCGACCGGGAGTCGTCGAGGCTGGTGGCCATCTCCGAGGCGAGGAACTCGGCACTGCTGCTGACCAGGGGTTCGGCCCGGACGGTGAGATACGGGACGGCGACCTCGGGTTCACTCTCGAGGAGCCGGTTGAGCAGCCCGTGGGCGCGCAGGGTCTCGACGGTGTAGAGGAAGCCTTCGGTGAGCTTGGACTCCACGTCGTCGTACCGGTCGATCTCCTGCTTCAGCCCGGCCAGGATGCGTCCGGACTCGCGGAGCAGGACGGCGTTGATGAGCTCCTGCTTGTTGGCGAACCGGCGGTAGAGGGTCATCCGGGACAGGCCCGACCGCTGCGTGATGTCCCCCATCGTCGACCGGGTCACGCCGAAGAGCTCGAACTGCCGCACCGCCGCGTCGAGGAGCTTCTCCCCGATGTCGTCCGTGGTGCCGCTCGGCACGTGGCGGTCCAGGGCGGCGCGGATGAAGGTCGCGGCGGTGAACGGGAGATTCGCGGGCATCGGTCGATTGTCCCTCACCGGGCGCGCTCGCGCCGGGGTGTGGAATGACCCGGTGTGGCGGGACCCGGGACGTCGCGTCCGGACCACACCGTCAGTCCCCGAGCGCGCGACGGATGGCGTCGTCGATCCCGGTCATCTCCCACCCCGGGGGGAGCAGGTCCGTCGCCGGGCCGGCGGCCACCATCTCGTGGCGGAGACTCTCGATCAGCCCGGCGACGGTACCGGCGTCCACGTCCATGAGCGGGGACAATCCCGCCGCGACCAGATCCCACGGCACCCCGAAGACCGGGACGCGGAGTGTCGGGAGCCCGGCGACCCGGGAGAACCTGCGCAGCAGCGCGGGGTAGGTCAGCGCCTCCCCGCAGCCGAGGTCGCCGTGCCCGGTGCGGGGAGCCACTTCGAGGGCGTGACACAGGGCCTCGACGACGTCACGCTCGGCGACCGGCTCCACGCGGCCGCCGCGCATCCAGCGGGGGACCGGTTGGACCGGCAACCGTTCACACAGGGTGCGCATCATCTCGAAGCCCACCGAACCGGAGCCCAGGACGATGCCGGCCCGCAGGGTGAACACCGGCGTGGGTCCGTCCGAGAGCAGGTGTTGGACCTCGAGTCGGGAGGACATGTGCCGGGAGAGAGGCTCCCCGGGGCCTCCGGACGGGGCGAGCCCGGAGACGTACACGCACCGCTGGACGCCGGCTGCGGCCATCGCGTCGCGCATCGCGGACGCGCCCGC
>NZ_JAALEB010000092.1:0-4312 GCF_014145165.1 Dietzia sp. Cai40
GAGGGCCCGTACTACGTGCCGGACGCCCCGAACCTCGGCGCCAAGGGCACCATGCCGATGCGCAAGGACGAGAAGGGCACTCTTCTGGTGTTCAAGGGCCAGGTCCGTGACCTGGACGGCGCCGGCATCGAGGGCGCGACAGTCGAGCTCTGGCACGCCGACTCCGATGGCTACTACTCTCAGTTCGACGACGGCCTGGGTATCCCGGAGTGGAACCTGCGCGGCACCTTCTCCACCGACGCCGAGGGGGGCTTCGAGATCACCACGATCCAGCCCGCGCCGTACCAGATCCCGCACGACGGCCCGACCGGCGAGTTCATCGCCAGCTACGACGGCCACCCGTGGCGTCCGGCACACCTGCACCTCAAGGTGACGGCCCCGGGCAAGCGGCTCATCACCACCCAGCTGTACTTCCAGGGTGGCGAGTACGTCGAGGACGACGTCGCCGGAGCAGTCAAGCCCGAGCTCATCCTGAATCCCCGGCCGGGTGCCGACGGTACGGACGAGGTCACCTATGACTTCGTGCTCGATCCGGTCTCCGAGGCCCGCTACGTCGCCTGATCACCTCCTGTCCCGGAATCGTCGTCGCCCGCCCCGGTCGCCACGAGCGGCCGGGGCGCCGGTGATCCCACCCAGCCCACATCACGTCGAGGACCGAACATGACCGACATGACCGACATGACCATCCGATCCGTCGAGACACGCATCCTCGACGTTCCGCTCATCCGCCCCCACAGGTTCGCCACCACCACCGCGACCGAGCAGTCCATCCTCCTGGTGTCGGTGACCACGGCTGACGGCGTCGTCGGCTACGGCGAGGGCGTGACCCCGGGTGGCCCCTGGTGGGGCGGGGAGTCCGCCGAGACGATGCAGGTTCTCGTGGAGAAGTACCTCGCCCCCGTTGCCGTGGGTCGACGCGTGGACGAGGTGCCGGCGGTCCTCGAGGCGATGGAGGGTGTGGTGGCCCGGGGGCGCTTCGCCAAGGCCGCACTCGAGATCGCGATGTTCGACGCGTGGGCGCGCACTCTCGAGGTGCCGGTGCGGTCCCTCCTCGGGGGCGCCGTCCGCGACTCCATCGAGTGCACGTGGGCGCTGGGTGCCATGCCGCTCGAGGAGATGGTCGAGGAGATCGACGAGCTGCTCGCCGCCGACCGCCACCGCACCTTCAAGCTCAAGATGGGGGCCCTGGACCCGGCCGAGGACGTCGCGCGTATCGCCGCGCTCGCCGCGCGCCTCGACGGCCGGGCCGGCCTGCGGGTGGACATCAACGCCCGGTGGGACCGGTTCACCGCCAACGTGCACCTCCCGGCGTTGGTCGAGGCGGGCATCGAACTGATCGAGCAACCGACCCCGACCGAGCAGATCGAGGTGCTCGCCGAGCTCAACCGCGCGCTGCCCGTCCAGATCATGGCCGACGAATCAGTCCAGTCCCCGCACGATGCTCTCGAGGTGGTGCGCCGCGACGCCGCCGGGGTCATCGCCGTCAAGACCACCAAGCTCGGCGGACTGACCCGGAGCAAGGAGGTCGTGGCGATCGCGCGCGCGGCAGGGGTGGCCTGCCACGCAGCGACCTCGCTGGAGGGGCCCATCGGAACCATGGCGTCGCTGCACCTCGCGTGCGCCGAACCCGGGTTCAACCACGGCTCCGAACTGTTCGGCCCGCTGCTGTTGGCCGAGACGTACGTGAGCACGCCGATCAGGTACGAGGCCGGCCGGGTCCATCTCCCGGACGGTCCGGGCCTGGGCGTGGAGATCGACCACGACGCCGTCGAGAAGTTCACCCGTCGCTGACCGCACTGACCCGCCAGCCCGCCGACACCACTGACCCGCCGGCCCGCCGGCCACTGAGAAGTAGAGGAGACTACCGAGATGGCACTGTTCCACGTCCGCATGGACGTCAAGATCCCCCGTGACCTGGATCCGCAGGTACGCGAGGACACCGTCGCCCGCGAGAAGGCCTACAGCCAGGAGCTGCAGCGCTCCGGGACGTGGCGGGAGCTCTGGCGCATCGTCGGCCAGTACTCCAACATCAGCATCTTCGACGTCGAATCCGGCGACGAGCTGCACGAGCTGCTCTCGGGCCTGCCGCTGTTCCCGTACATGGATATCGAGGTCATGGCGCTGACGAGGCACCCGTCGCGCATCGACGACTGACGTCCCGGCCGACCGGGTTCGGACGGGTCTGCGGCCGACCCCTCCACGTCAAGATCATCGTCAAGAGCGTTCCGCACACATCCACTCGAGCGATGTGTGCGGAACGCTCTTGACGATGGACAAGGGGCCGGTCAGACGCGCTCGAAGACGGCGGCAAGACCCTGGCCGCCGCCGATACACATGGTCTCCAGGCCCCACTGGGCGTCGCGCCGGACCATCTCGTGCGAGAGGGTGGCGAGCATCCGGGCGCCGGTCGCGCCGACGGGGTGGCCGAGGGAGATCCCGGAGCCGTGGGGGTTGAGGCGCTCCGAGGCGGGGTCGATGTCCCACTCCCGCATGACGGACAGCGCCTGGGCGGCAAAGGCCTCGTTGAGCTCGATCACGTCGATGTCCGCCAGCGTCAAGCCGAGCCGGTCGAGCGCCCTGGCGGTGGCGGGGACCGGGCCGATCCCCATCGTCTCCGGGGCGACACCTGCCACGGCCCAGGACGCCAGGCGGACGAGCGGGGTCAGGCCGAGCGAGGCGGCCCGGTCCACCGTGGTGACCACACACATCGCGGCGCCGTCGTTCTGGCCCGAGGCATTGCCAGCGGTGACGGTGGCCTCGGGATCGGTCCGGCCCATGATCGCCCGGAGGCCCGATAGTGCCTCGACCGTGGTGTCGGCGCGGGGGTGTTCGTCGGTGTCGACGACGAGGTCCCCGCCCCTGCGCTGCGGCACGGCGACCGGGACGATCTCCTCGGCGAACACCCCGGACTCCTGGGCGGCCACCGCACGCTGGTGGGACTGCACTGCCAGCCGGTCCTGCTCCTCGCGGGTGATGCCGTACTCGCGGCGGAGGTTCTCGGCGGTCTCGATCATCCCGCCGTCGATCACGTGGGAGCGGCCACTGACCGTCGTGCGGGCGCGGCCGAGGCGGTCGATCAGCGAGACGCCGTCGCCTGTGATGCCCCAGCGGGGCGAGGGCGTGGCGTAGAACTCCACCTGGCTCATCGATTCGACTCCTCCGGCGACCACGAGGTCCACTCCGCCGGAGGCCACCTGCAGCGCGCCGGTGATCACCGCCTGGAGTCCGGAGCCACAGCGCCTGTCCAGTTGCATCCCGGGCACGTCGATGCCGAGCGGGGAGTCGAGGGCGGCGATCCGGCCGATGGCGGGACCCTCGCCGCCGGGCGAGCCCTGGCCCAGGATCACGTCGTCGACGTCCGCCCCGGTCAGGCCGGTGCGCTCGACGAGCGCGGTGAGCAGCGAGGTGGCCAGCGTGTTCGCGTCCAGATCGCGGAACACGCCGCCGAAGCGGCCGACCGGCGTGCGGAGGGGTTGGCAGATGACGACGTCGCGCATGGGTTCTCCTGGTGGTAGCCGAGGTGGTGAGTGTGGGGAGGGGTCTCAGTGGGAACAGGTCAACGAGTGACGGTCGACAGGTCCGCGGACAGTGCCCGGGCCGCGTCCACGACCACGGGGACGAGCTCGTGGCGGAGCTGGTCGATCGAATACCGGGCGGCGTGTGTGGAGACGTTGAGCGCGGCCACGACCCGCCCGTGACGGTCGCGCACCGGGGCGGCCAGAGATCTCAGGCCCGGTTCGAGCTCCTGGTCCACGAGCGCCCACCCGCGGTCGGCGACCGCCGCGAGTTCGGCGCGCAATCCGTCCGGGTCCGCGATCCCGTGCGGGGTGCGGACGCGCAGATCGGTTGCCGCCAGATGGGCTTCCAGCTCCTCCGCGGGCAGGGCCGCGAGCAGGACCCTGCCCATCGAGGTGGCGAAGGCGGGGAACCGGGTGCCGATGGTGATCCCGATGTTCATGATCCGGCGGACCTGGACACGTCCGACATAGACGATGTCGTGCCCGTCGAGGACGGCGATCGACGACGACTCGTCGAGCCGTGCGCTGAGCCGTTCGAGGTGCGGCTGGGCCAGATCCGTCAGCGGCATGGCCGAGAGGTAGCTATAACCCAGGTCGAGCACGCGGGGGGTGAGCCAGAAGGCCGACCCGGCGGTGTCCACGTAGCCGAGCTCGACGAGTGTGTGGAGGAACCGGCGCGCGGTCGCGCGGGTGAGTCCGGTGGTCCGGGCGACCTCGCTGAGGGTCTGTCGGGGGTGGTCGGCGTCGAATGCGGTGATGACGGCGAGGCCGCGGGCGAGCGACTGGACGAAGTC
>NZ_JAALEB010000093.1:0-10626 GCF_014145165.1 Dietzia sp. Cai40
CGGGCGAGGGCGGACAATCTGTCGGGCCGGATCCGCCGGCGGCCGCGGGGCACCCTGATCCTGGCCACGCCCGGGGCCCCGTCGACGGTCGAGGAGTTGATCGGGACCCCGGCGACGGTCCTGCTGGTGGACGACGTGGTCACCACGGGGGCCACCGCCGCCGCGTGTGTGGGGGTGCTGGGCGAGGGCGGGCTGCGGGTCGACGGGGTGCTCGGGGTCACCGCCGCGTGAGGTCCGGGGCTGCCCGTGGGTGAGTTCCGGACGACTTGCCGCGACTACGGTCCACTGCCCAGACGACCGGGTATCGTTGGGTTCGGACGGGGTTCACCAGCACTTTCACTGAATTTGTCCGGTGGTCGCCCCGTCCGGAGAGTGTCCACTCAGCCATGTGGGTGTGCCCCTCGACCGGGGTCCCGGGCGGTAACCGGGTCGGTCGCAGAGGCCCGCCGCAGGCCCGATGAGGAGGAGCTTCGATGGCGAAGACCCCCGCAGTCCTGCTCGACCCCGCCACCTTCGACGGTCCGTCGACCGACGACCCCGGTGCCCCTGATGCGCAGGTGACCATCAAGGGCCGGAACGTCGAGGTCCCCGACCACTTCGCGACCCGGATCCACACCAAGCTCGCGAAGATCGAGAAGATCTCGCCCGCGATCACCCGGTTCGACGTGGTCCTTCTGCACGAGAAGAACCCACGCCTGGCCAAGGCCAGCCAGCGGATCGAGATCACCCTCAAGGGCAAGCCGGGTGTCGCCCGCGCCGAGGCGGCGGAGGACACCTTCTACGCCGCCCTGGAGTCGGCGGTCGCCAAGCTCGAACGGCAGATGCGCAAGGCACGCACCCGCCGGAAGATCAGCCACTCCGGGCACCGTCGACCGCAGTCCGTCGCCGAGGCCACCGCGGAGCTCGCGCCCGAGGCGGCACCGGCGGATGTCATGGACGAGTACGCGGACGGGGTCGACGACCAGCTCCCCGGCCAGATCGTGCGCCGCAAGGAGCACGACGGGACCCCGATGTCGGTCGACGAGGCCCTGGAGAAGATGGAACTCGTGGGACACGACTTCTACCTCTTCCGGGACACCGAGTCCGGCAACGCCACCGTCGTCTACCGGCGGCACGCGTTCGACTACGGACTCATCACGCTGAGTGACGAGGCCTGACGGTCGCAGCCCATACGCCCCGGGGGCGGTCCGGTCCGCATGGACCGGGCCGCCCTCGGCGTGTATCGGCGGCCGACAGCACCTAGGATGAACCGAGGGCCCGCGTGGCCCCCGCGCAGGTAGCCAGATTTCCCGATCAACCCGACCACGAGGACGTTCGAGACTGTGTCCATCCTTTCCAAGCTGCTCCGAGCCGGCGAAGGTCGAAAGCTCAAGCGGTACAGCGCTCTCGCCGAGTACGTGGATACTCTGTCCGACCAGACGGAGAAGCTGAGCGACGACGAGCTCCGCGCCAAGACCGACGAGTTCAAGGCCCGGTTGGCTGAGGGTGAGACGCTGGACGACCTGCTCCCGGAGGCGTTCGCGGTGGCCCGCGAGGCCGCCTACCGGGTCCTCGGGCAGCGGCCGTACAAGGTGCAGATCGTCGGCGCCATCGTCCTGCACACCGGGGCCGTGGCGGAGATGAAGACCGGTGAGGGCAAGACCCTGACCTGTGTCCTGCCCGCCTACCTCAACGCCCTGTCGGGTCAGGGCGTCCACGTGGTCACGGTCAACGACTACCTGGCCAAGCGCGACGCGGAGTGGATGGGCCGCGTCCACCGGTTCCTCGGACTGTCCGTGGGCGCGATCCTCGGCGGCATGACCCCGGCGCAGCGCCGGGAGTCCTACTCCGCCGACATCACCTACGGCACCAACAACGAGTTCGGCTTCGACTACCTGCGCGACAACATGGCGCACGACACCGCGGAACTGGTCCAGCGGGGCCACCACTACGCGATCGTCGACGAGGTCGACTCGATCCTGATCGACGAGGCGCGGACCCCGCTCATCATCTCGGGCCCGGCCGACGGATCGAGCAAGTGGTACGCGGAGTTCGCCCGCATCGCCCCGCTGCTCGAGGAGGGCACGCACTACGAGGTCGACCGCAAGAAGCGGACGATCGGCGTGACCGAGCAGGGCGTCGAGTACGTGGAGGACCAGCTCGGGATCGACAACCTCTACGAGGCGGCCAACTCACCGCTGGTGAGCTACCTGAACAACTCCATCAAGGCCAAGGAGCTGTTCACCAAGGACAAGGACTACATCGTCCGCGACGGCGACGTGATCATCGTCGACGAGTTCACGGGGCGCGTGCTCGACGGACGCCGCTACAACGAGGGCATGCACCAGGCCATCGAGGCCAAGGAGCGGGTGGAGATCAAGGCCGAGAACCAGACCCTGGCCACCATCACGCTGCAGAACTACTTCCGTCTCTACGAGAAGCTGGCCGGGATGACCGGTACGGCCGAGACCGAGGCCGCCGAGCTCTACTCGATCTACAAGCTCGAGGTCATGCCGATCCCGACCAACCGGCCGATGGCGCGCGAGGACCAGGCCGACCTGATCTACAAGACCGAGGAGTCGAAGTTCACCGCGGTCGTGGAGGACATCGCCGAGCGCGTGGAGAAGAAGCAGCCGGTCCTCGTGGGCACCGCGTCCGTCGAGCGCAGTGAGCACCTGTCCAAGCTGCTCACCCGCAAGGGCATCAAGCACCACGTGCTCAACGCCAAGTTCCACGCCTCGGAAGCCCAGATCATCGCGCAGGCCGGTCGACCGGGCGCGGTCACGGTGGCGACCAACATGGCCGGCCGTGGCACCGACATCGTGCTCGGCGGCAACCCGGACATCATCGCCGACCTCAACCTCCGCGAGCGCGGGCTCAATCCCGTGGACACCCCGGAGGAGTACGAGGAGGCGTGGGACGCCGAGATCGAGCGCATGCGCACGCTCACCAAGGAGGAGGCCGAGCGCGTCCGCGAGGCCGGCGGTCTCTACGTGCTGGGGACCGAGCGCCACGACTCGCGGCGCATCGACAACCAGCTGCGTGGGCGTTCGGGACGCCAGGGCGACCCGGGCGAGTCCCGGTTCTACCTCTCCCTGGGTGACGAGCTCATGCGCCGTTTCAACGGTGCGGCCGTCGAGGCGATCATGAACCGGTTGAGCCTGCCCGACGACGTGCCGATCGAGGCCGGGATGGTCTCGCGAGCCGTGAAGAACGCCCAGACCCAGGTCGAGTCGCAGAACTTCGAGATCCGCAAGGACGTCCTCAAGTACGACGAGGTGATGAACCAGCAGCGCACCGTGATCTACGGCGAGCGCAAGCGGATCCTCGAGGGCGAGGACATCACCGACCAGGTCGAGTCGATGATCTACCAGGTGGTCAGCGCCTACGTCGACGGTGCCGCCGCCGAGGGCTATGTCGAGGACTGGGACCTCGACAAGCTGTGGGACGCCCTGGGGCAGCTGTACCCGGTCTCGATCACCGCGCAGTCGATCATCGACGGCGACGAGTACGGGGCGGCGGGTGACCTGTCGGCCAAGAACCTCAAGGACGCGATCCTCGACGACGTCTTCGCCCGGTACGACGAGCGTGAGTCCGAGATCGAGGGCATCGGCGGCGAGGGTGCCATGCGCCAGCTGGAGCGCTCGATCATGCTCCAGGTCCTGGACCGCAAGTGGCGCGAGCACCTCTACGAGATGGACTACCTCAAGGAGGGCATCGGGCTGCGGGCCATGGCCCAGCGTGACCCCCTGGTCGAGTACCAGCGTGAGGGCTACGACATGTTCGCGGCCATGATGGACGGGGTGCGCGAGGAGACCGTCGCGTTCCTGTTCAACGTCAAAGTCGAGGCCAGCCCCCAGCAGAAGACTCTGGCCGCCCCCTCCGCGGCGCAGGCGGCGTCCCTCGCGGGCGCCAACCCGATCCTGCAGGCCGCGGGCACCGGTCGCGACGTCACCGATGACCAGATGCAGTTCTCGGGCCCTTCGGAGACGGGGGAGGCCCAGCTCGTCGACGAGGGCGTCCCGGCGAACCGCGCCGAGCGCCGCTCCCAGGAACGTCAGGACCGGCTCGAACGACGCGAGCGGGCCGCCAAGGCCGCGTCCCGGGGGCGCAAGAGCTGAACGAGGCTAGACCAACCGGAGGGCCGTGCAGGTCGCCCCGGTATCGGTGACCCTGATGCGGGCCGCGACGGCGAACAGTCGCGGCCCGCGGGCGTACGTGGCGCACACCTCGTAGTCGGCGCGGCCACCGTCCCCGGATCCGGGAGCGACACCGCCGCCGGGGGCCCCGGGATCGGCGGCGTGGATGTGGAGGCGGTGGACCCGAGCGGGACCGAGGTGCCGGCCGGGGACCCCTCCGCGGGCCAGGGTCCTGAGCATCTCGACGAGGTGGGGTGGGAACGCGCCCCGGGTGTGGTGTGGGGCCCGCTTCCGGTCGACGACCTCGAGGGCCATGATCACCAGGGCGTGGGCCGCCCGCCTCGCCGGGACCGGTACCGCGTGCTCGGGGTCCGGCACGGGCACCGGGACCGCCACCGGATCCGCGACCGGTGGGCTCATCCGGTCGTGCCGTCGGGCAGCGGAGACGGGTTCCGTGGAGGGGAGTGGTCTGACCCTGCACTCGTCGAACGAGGCGTCCCGACAGGGCGTGGATCGTCCCGTCGACGGCGGTGACACGGGTGTCGGGGCCATGCGTTCTCCTGCTCCCTCCGGCGAGGACCGGGCCGGTCTCGCGTTCTTCTATGTCGTTTGACGCACGGGGACGGGCGGTCGGTTCCGGCTCCGCTCCTGCACCGTCGACGGGCGTTGCCTAGGCTGTCCCCATGCGAGGACTGATTGTCGACTACTTCGGGGTGCTGGACGGCACGGATGAGGACCGCGAGAGCTGGCGGGAGATCCTTCTCGGTGCGCGTGCCAACGACGTGCGCCTGGCGGTCCTCAGCAACGAGCCCGAGGGGCCGGGGGCCGATCGGGTGCGTGAGGACGCCCGCGCCTACGGCATCGATCACGTGGTGCTCAGCGGCCGGACCGGCGTCGAGAAGCCCGATCCCGAGGCGTTCCTCGAGGCGGCGCGACGGCTCGAGCTGGAGCCCCGGGAGTGCGTCATGGTCGACGACGCCATCGAGAACGTCCTGGGCGCCGTCCAGACCGGCATGATCGGCGTGTTCTACCAGGTGTTCGACCGTGCGGCCGTGGAGATCCGGGGACTGCTCGGGCTGGACGAGGCGGTCTGACCCGTGGCGACCAGGCTGGCGACGGCGGACGCGGATCTGCTCCTCGGGGACGCCACCCGATCGCGGAGTCGGCACTCGTGTTCCCTCGCGCTCGTCTCCCGGGACGATCCGTGGGACATCGACCGCGTCATGGAGTTCGTCGACGCCAGACTCGCCGACGCCCCCAGGTTCCGCCAGCGCATCCGGTACGTCCCGTTCGGGCTCGCGCGGGCGGTCTGGGTCGACGATCCGGACTTCGACCTGAGCTTCCACGTCCGCAGGTCCGCACTGCCGGCTCCCGGGGGCGTGCGCCAGCTCGCCGATCTGGTGGCCAGGCTGGTCGACCGCCCGCTCGAGCCCGGCCGACCGCTGTGGGAGCTCTACCTCATCGAGGGACTCGCCGACGGGCGGCTGGCTGTTCTCACCAAGACCCATCACGTCCTCCTGGGCGGCCCCAACGCCGTGGACCTCGCTCAGGTACTCATGACCGACGAGAGGGCGTCCGCGGACGTGGACGAGGTGGCCACCTGGACCCCCGTGCCCTCGCCGGGCGACGGCGTGCTCGTCCTGGACGCGCTCATCACCATCGCCACGGACCCGTTGGAGTTGGTCCGGCGCTCGGCACGACTGGTCAACGCGGTGGAGAGGGCGAGCCGTGGTCTGGTCGGGGCCGCGAGTCTGACGGTCCTGCGACCGCCCGGGGGGCTGGCGGAGATGTTCCGGACCTCCCGCCCGCGCGGCAGCCGCGTGGGACTGGCCTCGTTCCCCCTGGACCAGGCGCGGACGATCGCCAGGGAGCACGGGTGCAAGGTCAACGACGTGGTCCTGGCCGTCCTGTGCGGGGCGCTGCGCTCGTGGATCCTGTCCTGCGGCCACCCGCTCTCGACGGCCGACACGCTCCGGGCGATCGTGCCGATGGCGGTCTCCTCGGAGACCGGACCGGTCGAGGGGTCGGAGGTCTCGGCCGAGGCGACCTCCGCCGAGATCGCCTCGGCCCTCATCGGCATGCCGGTGGGGGAGCCCAATCCCCGGATGCGGCTCGCGCAGATCTCGAGGGAGACGGCCACACAGCGCCACCCGAGGCAGGCCGTCGGCGCCAAGTCGCTGGCCCGCCTCTCCGGATTCGCCCCGCCCACCCTGCACGCGCTGGGCTCCCGGGCGGCGATCATGTTGCCGTCGGACAGCTACGACCTGGTCGTCACCAACGCACCGGGACCGCAGCACAAGATGTTCTGGGGCGACGGCGAGCTCGCCGAGGTCTACCCCGTCCCCGCGCTGCTCGACGGTCAGGCGCTGGCCGTGTCGATGAGCAGTTACTCGGGGATCGTCTACTGCGGATTCACGGCGGATCGCCAGGCGGTTCCGGACGTGGAGGAGATCGGTGAGCTCATCTCGTCGGCACTCGACGAGCTCACCGGGACCGCCCGCTGACCGGTACCCGCCGACCGGTACCGACCGCCGACCGGCCCCGCCCACCCGAGGAAGGCACCACCATGCGCCTGTTCATCCCTGCCACGCTCGCGATGCTGGAGACCCTGCTCGACGGCGGGGAGATGCCCGTACGCAGCGCGACCGCGTTCGCCGCGACCCCCGCGCTCGTCGAGTCGTATGCCCAGGGGGACACCGAGGAGATCGAGCACGTCGCGTTCCTCGAGGCCGCCCGCGCCTCGCTCCGGTTGCTCGGCGGTGAGATCGACTCCGGCGCGGTGCACGAGGCGCACCCGTACCGCCGCGTGGTGGTGAGTGTGGACGTCCCCGACGCCGACGCCCGGCCCCGGCCCGACCTGGACACCGCGGTCGTCCGCCTGACGAGGGGGACCGTGGCGATGGACGAGGTCGCGGCCGTCCACGTGGACCTCGCGGGCGCGGCCGGCCCCGTCGAGGCCGCGGTCGCGGCCGTGGATCGCGCCGACCTGGGGGACGAGGACGCCGAACTCACCGTGGGGGACGCTCTCGACCTCGATCTCGCCTGGTACGACGCGGCGGAGCTGCCGTTCCTGCTCAATCTGCTCTGAGAACCCCGGAGGGCCGTCCCGGTTACCGGGATCACGCCCGTGCGGTGTCCGCCAGGCGCTAACCTTCGCTACCGTAGGTTCTCATCTCCGGCACCGTCGGCCCGGTCCTCGGGTCGCGCGGTTCCCTGCCCCAAGGAGGCACCAGTGACCGAGTCGACCAGTGGACTCAACCGTGTACTGCGGGCAGCGGCCGCGAGGGTTCCCGAACCGCGGGCCGCGCATCGCTTCCTCAACCGCCTCACCCACCCGCTGCGGATGGACGACTACTCCTCGCTCATCTACCCGTTGTGGTCCTCCCGGGAGCTGCGTGGAGAGGTGGTCACGGTGCGCCGCGAGGCGGAGGACACCGTCACCCTCGTCATCAAGCCCGGGTGGGGCGCGACCCCGCACTACCAGCCGGGACAGTACCTGGGAATCGGCGTCCTCCTCGACGGCCGCTGGACCTGGCGCTCCTACTCCCTGACCTCGGCGCCCACCACGGGTCGTGGCGAGTACTCGGTCACCGTCAAGGCCCTGCCCGAGGGGTTGCTCAGCAACCACATCGTCGGCACCGTCGAGCCCGGCACCATCGTCCGCCTCGCCGCCCCGGCGGGGGACTTCCACCTGCCCACGCCGACGCCGCCCAAGCTGATGTTCGTCACGGCCGGATCCGGCATCACGCCGGTCATGGGCATGCTCCGCTCGTTGGACCGCCGCTCGGTCACCGAGCCGTTCCCCGACGTCGTCCACGTGCACTCGGTGCGCGAGAGGGAGGACGCCCTGTTCCTGGAGGAGTTGCGCGCCCTCGAGAAGACCCAGCCCGGGTACGTCCTGCACCTGCGGGTCACCAGCGAGGAGGGCCGCATCGACTCCCGCCAGATGTCCGCCCTCGTCCCCGACTGGTCGGAGCGGCCGACCTGGGCGTGCGGCCCCAACGCGATGCTCGACGAGCTCGACGAGCACTTCGACGCCACCGGCCGCGACGATCTCCACGTGGAGCGCTTCACGGTCAACCGGGACGCCGGGGCCTCGGGCGGGACCGTCACGTTCGGTTCGACCGGCAAGACGGTGGAGCTCGACGGTGCCACCACCATCCTCGAGGGCGGCGAGCAGGTGGGCGTGCAGATGCCGTTCGGCTGCCGGATGGGCATCTGCCAGACCTGCGTCGTGGGACTCGACGAGGGGCATGTCCGCGACCTGCGCAACGGCACCGACCACGGCCCCGGCGAGCGGATCCAGACGTGCATCTCGGTGGCGTTGGGGGACGTCGAGCTCAAGCTCTGACCGCGGCGGGGCGTCAGTCCTGATCGGTCCCCAGCGCCCACGCGTCGTTGGACTGCAGGACGCCGAGGAGCTCGCGGACGGCCAGGGCGCGCCGGTGCACGGCGGGGTCGGCTATGGCGTCGAACCTGCACTCCGGGTCCGCGGGCGGGCCCTGGTGGGTACAGCCCCGGGGGCAGTCCTGCACGATCGCGTCCAGGTCGGAGAACGACGCCACCACGTCGTCGGGCGAGACGTGCGCGAGGCCGAAACTGCGGATCCCCGGGGTGTCCACCACCCAGCCCCCGGTACCCAGTTCGAGGGCGACCGACTGGGTCGAGGTGTGTCGGCCCTTGCCGACTCCGGAGACCACGCCGGTCGCCCGGTGGGCGTCGGGGATCAAGCGGTTGACGAGCGTGGACTTGCCGACGCCCGAGTGGCCGATCATGGCGGAGATCCGACCGTCGATCCGTTCGTGCAGCGCGGTGAGGTCGTCGTCGATCCCCGTCCGGAGCACGGGGACGTCGAGCGCCTCGAACTCGGCGGCGAAGACCGACGGGTCGTCGAGATCCCCCTTGGTCAGGCAGAGGACCGGATCGAGACCGCCGGTATAGGCCGCCACGAGCGCGCGGGCGACGAAGCCGGCGCGCGGCGGGGGGTCCGCGACCGCGACCACGATCAGCAGCAGTTCGGCGTTCGCCACCACCACCCGCTCGTAGGGGTCGGAGTCGTCGGCGGTCCGGCGCAGGACCGTGCTCCGCTCCTCGACCCGGACGATCCTCGACAGGGTGTCCCGGGTGCCGGTGAGGTCTCCCACCACGCCGACGTGGTCGCCCACGACGATCGGCGTGCGGCCCAGCTCCCGGGCCCGCATGGTGACGATCCGGGTCCCGGCCACGTGGTCCGGGCCGTCGTCCAGCAGCACACATCCCCAGCGTCCGCGGTCGACGCTCACGACCATCGCGGACGCGGCGTCGGAGTGGCTGGGCCTGCGCTTGGTGCGGGGTCTGGACCCCTTGCCCGGCCGGATCCGGATGTCGGACTCGTCCCAGCCGCGCGCCCCGCTCCCGCCCCGCCTGGTGGCCATGGCCCTACATCGCCCGCCCGGCGAGCATGGCGGTCCACATCGAGGTGAAGCCCGGCATGGTCTTGGCGGTGGAGTCGATGTCGTCCACCTCGACCCCCGGCACCACGAGACCGATGATCGCGCCGGCGGTCGCCATGCGGTGATCGGCGTAGGCGCGCCACGGGGCACCGCGCAGGGGGCCCGGGACGATCTCGAGGCCGTCGTCGAGCTCCGTGACGCCGCACCCCACCGCACCGAGTTCGGCGGCGAGGGCGGCGAGGCGATCGGTCTCGTGCCCGCGCAGGTGCGCGATCCCGGTCAACCGTGACGGGCCGTCGGCGAGCGCGCACAGCGCGGCGATCGTGGGGGTGAGTTCACCGATGGCGGACAGGTCCGCCTCGACGGGGGAGAGGCGGTCGGGCCCGACGACGACGAGGGTTCCGTGCTCGGCCCCGTCGGCGGTCTCCAGGGTGACGGACGCGCCCATGTCCCGGAGGATCCCGCGGATGGCGTCCCCGGGTTGCGTGGTGGAGACCGGCCAGCGGGGGACGCGGACGGACCCGCCGGTGACGGCGGCCGCGGCCAGGAACGGGGTCGCATTGGACAGATCGGGTTCCACCACGCGGTCGACGGCCGAGATCGGCCCCGGTGCCACGTGCCAGGACGACGCGGTGGGGTGCTCGACGGCCACCCCGGATTCCCGCAGCATCGCCAGTGTCATCTCGATGTGCGGGCCGGACGGGACGGCGGCACCGCCCACGTGGATCAGCTCCACCCCCTCGTCGAAGCGGGCGGCGGAGAGCAGGAGGCCGGAGACGAACTGCGACGAGGCGGAGGCGTCCATCTCGACCCGGCCACCCCGCAGGGAGCCCGCCCCGGCGACGGTGAACGGCAGGCTGTCCCCGGTGACGTCGGCGCCCAGGGCACGGAGCGCGTCCAGGACCGTGGCCTGGGGTCGTACCCGCGCGGCCGGGTCGCCGTCGAACGTCGAGGTGCCGGTGGCGAGTGCGGCCAGCGGTGGCACGAAGCGCATGACCGTCCCCGCCAGGCCACACTCCACGTCCGCCCCGTGCAGGCTCCCCGGCGTGACCACCAGGTCGGTGTCGCCCGGCGCG
>NZ_JAALEB010000094.1:0-5617 GCF_014145165.1 Dietzia sp. Cai40
ACGCTCGGGCCGGCCGTACGTCACCTGGAAGTACGCGGCCACCCTGGACGGCCGGGTGGCCGCGGCCGACGGCAGCAGCCGATGGATCACCGGCCCCGAGTCACGACATCACGTGCACGGACGACGGCAGGAGATCGACGTCGTCGTCGTCGGTTCGGGGACCCGCGCCGCCGACGACCCCTCGCTCACCGCCCGGTCCGACGACGGGGCGCCCACGGATCGGCAACCACTCCGGGCGGTGATGGGACTGACCCCGGTGCCCCCGGACGCCGCCGTGCGGGGTTCCGACGGCCGGTTCAGGCACCTGGCCACCCGCGATCCCGCGGAGGCGCTCGCGATGCTCGGCGACGTCCAGCACGTCCTGGTCGAGGGCGGCCCCCGTCTGGCCGGGGCGTTCCTCGCCGCCGGGCTCGTCGACGAGGTCGAGGCCTACCTCGCCCCGATCGTGCTGGGAGACGGTCGGTCCGCCGTCCAGGGTGCCGGGGTCGACACGCTCGCCGGGGCCCACGGCTTCGACGTGCGCGAGACCGCGACCCTGGGACGTGACGTCTACCTCCGCCTGACCAGACGCACCGCATGACCGCGCGGATCACTCGGCACGCATGACCACACCCACGAGAGGACCACACTGATGTTCACCGGAATCGTCGAGGAACTCGGCACGCTGGAATCGGTCGAGACCGTCGGGGACTCCGCGCGACTGCGGATCCGCGGACCCCTCGTCACGTCGGACACCCGTCACGGTGAGTCGATCTCCGTCAACGGCGTCTGCCTCACCGTCACGGGGTTCACCGCCGGAGAGGGCTTCGACGCCGACGTCATGGCCGAGACCCTCGACCGCACCGCCCTGGGCGCGCTGAACCCCGGTGAC
The DNA here is from genome assembly GCF_014145165.1 of Dietzia sp. Cai40. Taxonomy (NCBI): domain Bacteria; kingdom Bacillati; phylum Actinomycetota; class Actinomycetes; order Mycobacteriales; family Dietziaceae; genus Dietzia; species Dietzia sp. Cai40. The sequence continues at coordinate 872 of NZ_JAALEB010000094.1, forward strand.
CCGGTGAACCTGGAGCGGGCGATGCGGGCGGACGCGCGGTTCGGCGGACACATCGTCCAGGGGCACGTCGACGGGACCGGCGCGGTGATCAGCAGGACGGAGCACGACCAGTGGCACGTGGTGCGCGTCTCGTTGCCGCAGGACCTCGCCCGCTACGTGGTGGAGAAGGGGTCGATCACGGTGTCGGGTACCTCTCTCACCGTGTCGGCGGTCAGTCCGCTGGACCAGACCGAGCCGTGGTTCGAGGTCTCGCTCATCCCCACCACGCTGGAGGACACGATCCTGGGCGGCCTGACCCCGGGGGACGCGGTCAACCTCGAGGTCGATGTCCTGGCCAAGTACGTGGAGCGTCTCCTCGGCGGACGCGGTGGCCGGTCCCGGTGACCGGATGCGCCATACTTGTGGCCGTGCCCGCGGCCGACGCCCGGGTTTGATGAGTACCGAGGAGAACCCGCAGCAGTGACCACCTTCGACGGCATCGACCGCGCCATCGCCGACATCGCGGCGGGACGAGCCGTGGTCGTGGTGGACAGCGAGGACCGAGAGAACGAGGGCGACCTGATCTTCGCCGCCGAACTCGCGACCCCCGAGCTCATGGGCTTCCTCGTGCGTTACTCGTCGGGGTACGTCTGCGTCGCGCTCGAGGCCGAGGACTGCCTCCGCCTGGATCTACCGCCGATGCGGGCGATCAACGAGGACCGGCACGACACCGCCTACACGGTGACCGTCGACGCCCGTACCGGTGTCTCGACCGGGATCTCCGCCGCCGACCGGGCGCGCACCGCCCGCATGCTGGCCTCCACCGAGGCCGTTCCCGGGGACTTCACCCGCCCGGGTCACGTGGTGCCGCTGCGCGCGCGGCCCGGCGGGGTGCTCACCCGGCCGGGTCACACGGAATCGGCGGTGGACCTCGCCCGCCTGGCCGGCCTGCGACCCGCCGGGGTGATCTGCGAGATCGTGTCCGAGGACGATCCGACCACCATGGCCCGGACCCCGGAACTGCGGCGCTTCGCCGACGAGCACGGGCTCGCGCTGATCACGATCGAGGCCCTGCAGGACTGGCGGCGGGCGCACGAGGTGCAGGTGATCCACGAGGCCGCCGCCCGCATCCCCACCCCTGCCGGGACGATGACCGCCCACGGGTACCGCGACGTCCTCCAGGGGGTCGAGCACGTGGCCATGGTCGCCGGGGACATCTCGGGCGACGAGCCCGTGTCGGTCCGCATCCACTCCGAGTGCCTCACCGGGGACGTCTTCCACTCGCTGCGCTGCGATTGCGGTCCGCAACTCGACGCGGCCGTCGCCTCGGTGTGTGAGGAGGGACGCGGGGTGGTCCTCTACATGCGCGGTCACGAGGGCCGGGGGATCGGCCTGGTGCAGAAGCTCCGCGCCTATCAACTGCAGGACGACGGCCGCGACACGGTGGACGCGAACCTCGATCTCGGATTGCCCGCCGATGCCAGGGACTTCAGCCTGGCCGCGCAGATGCTGCGTGATCTCGGGGTGACGCGCGTGCGGCTGATGACCAACAACCCCGCCAAGGCCGACGCCCTCCGTGCCGGCGGGGTCGAGGTGGTGGCGCGGGTCCCCATGCCCACCGCGGTGACCCCGGAGAACCTCCGGTACCTGCGGACCAAGCGGGACCGGATGGGCCACCTGCTCGAGGGCCTGGACGACGGGATCGACCCGGACACGAACGGAGAGGATCGGCGATGAGCGGCACCGGTAGGCCGGAATTGGTGATCCCCGATGCCCGCGGTCTGCGGCTGGGCGTGGTGGCCTCCACCTGGCACGACGAGATCTGCACGCAACTGATGGACCGGGCCCTCGCGGTGGCCGAGACCTCCGGCGCTGTGGTCACCGTCGCCCGTGTCACGGGGGCCGTGGAGCTCCCGGTGGTCGCCCAGGAGCTCGCCAGGTCGCACGACGCCGTGGTGGCCCTCGGGGTGGTCATCCGGGGTTCGACCCCGCATTTCGACTACGTCTGCAGCTCGGTGACCGACGGCCTGACCCGGATCGCGCTCGACGAGGCCACCCCGGTCGCCCACGGGGTCCTCACCACCGAGAACGAGTCCCAGGCCCGCGACCGCGACGGGCACGAGGGTGCCACCGAGGACAAGGGCGGGGAGGCGGTCGCCGCCGCTCTCCGGGCGGCCGTCACCCTGCGCGACCTGCGGGCCGGACGATGACCGGGCGTTCGGACCTCGAGCGCCCGGATCTCGACCACTGGGACTTCGAGCACCGTCCACGACGACTCCGGATCGCCGTGATCGCGCTGGCGATCCTGACCGTCCTCGCCCACGTCGTCTGGGCTGTCGTGCTGGTCCGCGACGACACCGGGGTCACCATCGGGATCGCCGACCAGCTCGCCTTCGTGGCGATCGGTCTGATCTTCGCCGGCGTCCTGCTCACCCTCCTCCGGATCAGGGTGCGGGTGGGCGAGCAGGGGGTCGAGGTCCGCGGACCACTGCGTTCGCGGCTCTGGGACTGGCAGGACGTCGTGGGGATCACGTTCCCCCGGTCGAGCATGTGGCCCCGGCTCGAACTACCGGCCTACGAGCACGTCGGCGTCTGGGCCATCCTCACCGTCGACGGTCAGGACGCGGTCGAGGCCATGGGCACCATGCGGGAGACGGTCCGCCGGTACAAGCCCTCGGCCGCCGATCCCGAAACCGTCGCCGACCGCTGAGTCGTCGTGGCCGACCCGCGCACCTACCGCCCAGCCCCCGGTTCCATCCCGACGGAACCGGGGGTCTACCGGTTCCGCGACGCCCAGGGCCGCGTCATCTACGTGGGCAAGGCCAAGAACCTCCGCAGCCGGGTCGGGTCGTACTTCGCCGACCTCACCCTGCTCCACCCGCGCACCAGACAGATGGTCACCGCCGCCGCGGGCGTCCAGTGGACCGTCGTCTCCACCGAGGTGGAGGCGCTCCAACTGGAGTACACGTGGATCAAGAAGTACGACCCCCGCTTCAACGTGCGGTACCGGGATGACAAGACCTACCCGCTCCTGGCGGTGACGGTGGGGGAGGAGTTCCCGCGCGCATTCGTCTACCGGGGGCCGCGCCGGGCCGGGACCCGCTACTTCGGTCCCTATTCCCACGCGTGGGCGATCCGGGACACGCTCGACACACTCCAACGGGTGTTCCCGGTGCGGTCGTGTTCGGCCGGGGTGTTCCGACGACAGGCCCAGCTCGGCCGCCCCTGTCTACTCGGCTACATCGACAAGTGCGCCGCCCCGTGTATCGGTCGGGTGACCGCGGACGAGCACCGCGAGATAGTCGACGAACTCTGCGACTTCCTCGCCGGCCGGACCGACGTCATCATGAAGCGGATCGAGAAGCGGATGCTCGAGGCGTCCGAGGACCTGGATTTCGAGCGCGCGGCCCGGCTGCGGGACGATCTCGGCGCGATGAGGCGGGCCATGGAGAAGCAGGCCGTGGTCCTGGGCGACGGTACCGACGCCGATGTCGTGGGCGTCGAGGCCGACGAGCTGGAGGTCTCCGTCCAGGTCTTCCACGTCCGCAACGGGCGCATCCGCGGCCAGCGCGGATGGGTGGTCGAGCACGCACACGGGGTGGACGCCGACGGCCGGTTCGACCCGGCGCTCGCGGTCCCCGGTGTCGTCTCGGACTACCTCGCCCAGTTCTACGGAGGGGAGGCCGACCTGGCCGGGGGCGCAGACTCGGGCGCGGATCTCGCCGCCGCGGTGCCACGGGAGGTGTTGGTACCGGCCCTCCCGGAGGACGCCGACGAGCTCGCCGACTGGCTCTCCACCCTGCGCGGATCCCGTGTGTCGCTGCGGATCCCCCGGCGCGGCGACAAGCGCTCGCTGGCCGAGACCGTCCGACGCAACGCGGTGGAGGCCCTGACCCAGCACAAACTGCGCCGCAGCGGTGACCTGACCGCACGGTCGGCCGCGCTGCAGGAGATCCAGGAGACCCTGGAGCTCGACACGGCCCCCCTCCGGATCGAGTGCGTGGACATCTCGCACACCCAGGGCACCGACGTCATGGCCTCACTGGTGGTGTTCGAGGACGGGCTGCCCCGCAAGAGCGACTACCGCCTCTACCGGATCCGCGAGGCGGCCGGCGACGGTCACTCCGACGACGTCGCGAGCATCGCCGAGGTGACCCGCCGACGGTTCCGGCGGCACCACGAGGAGCCGGCGGTGACCCCCGATGACACCGACGGCCCCGTCGACGACAGGGCCGAGCCCGACGACGCGGGGGCGGGCGGGTCCACCCCGACCCGCCGATTCGCCTACCCTCCCCAGCTCTTCGTGGTGGACGGCGGCCGACCCCAGGTGGAGGCCGCCGCCGAGGTCCTGTCCGAGCTCGGCGTCACCGACGTCCCGGTGATCGGGATCGCCAAGCGGCTCGAGGAGATCTGGTTGCCCGGGGAGGAGTACCCGGTCATCTTCCCCCGGCACGGCGAGGGGCTGTTCCTCCTCCAGCGTCTGCGCGACGAGGCACACCGCTTCGCGATCCGCGCGCACCGGGGGGCCAGGTCCAAGAGGATGACGACGTCGGTCCTCGACCAGGTGCCCGGTCTCGGGCCCGCACGACGGGCCGCGCTGCTCGAGAAGTTCCCCACCGTGTCCGCTCTCCGGGCGGCCGGGATCGACGACCTCTGTGCGGTCCCCGGGATCGGCCCCGGGGTGGCGGCCGCGATCCGGGCCACCCTGGGATCCGGAGACCCGGCGGCGACACCGGCGGAGACACCGGCGGCGGACGCGGCGGCGGA
>NZ_JAALEB010000095.1:0-6499 GCF_014145165.1 Dietzia sp. Cai40
TGCGACGCGGTGACGGCGTGTGGGCGTACAACCTCGCCGTCGTCGTCGACGACTCCGACCAGGGCGTGGACCAGGTCGTCCGCGGCGAGGACCTCCTGCCCTCCACCCCCCGCCAGGCCTATCTGGCCGACCTCCTCGGCCTGCGCCGGCCGGAGTACGTCCACGTCCCGCTCGCGGTCAACGCCGCCGGCGAGCGCCTGGCCAAGCGGGACGGGGCGGTGACCCTGGCCGACCTGGCGCGGGAGGGGACGACGACGAGGGCGGCCGTCGCCCGGATCGTGGCGTCACTCGGTGGACCGCCCGGCGCGGACTCGATCGATGCCCTGCGAGGGGTGGTCTCTCCCGCATCGCTGCGGTCCGGCCCCTGGGTCGTCGCCTGACCGTCGAGCCCGGACGTTCGCAGAGGTGGACGTCGCGCGATCGGTGGATTCGCCGGTCGGGCGCGTCTGCGCGGATAATCGACGCCCGTGACCACTTCATCGAAGCAGAACCCTGATCCTCGCGGGCCTGGGCGGCCGGACGGGACCATTCCCGAGCCGGCGCGCAGCACCCGGGACTCCTCCGACCCGACCATGTCCGACCCGACCCCCACCAGCCCCGCCCCCGACGCCCGGGACGACCGCAGCGGCACCGACCGCGCGGTCTTCGCCACCGTCGCCAGCCCGTACTACGGCTACCTGATCGCCTTGTTCGTGGGCGTCATGCTCATCAGCAACGTCACCGGCACCAAGGGCGTCCTGCTCTTCCCCGACCTGAGCTTCGAACTCGGGTTCCTCAGCCTCGACGGTCTCGTCACCGACGGCGCCTTCCTGCTCTTCCCGCTGGCGTACGTGCTGGGCGACGTGATCAGCGAGGTGTACGGCTTCAAGGCGATGCGCCGTGTCGTCCTCTCCGGCTTCGCCGTCCTGGCGCTGGCGGCGCTGAGCTTCACGTTCACCGTCCACTTGCCGCCGGCCCCGTTCTACGAGAACCAGGACGCGTTCGAGGCCGTCGCCGGCGTGATCCCGCAGTTCTTCCTGGCCGGCCTGGCCGGCTACGTGGTGGGCGAGCTGCTCAACAGCTACGTCCTGGTGTGGATGAAGCGCCGCACCGGTGAGAAGACCCTGTGGGCCAGGCTGCTCGGCTCAACCGTGGTCGGCCAGCTCGCGGACACCATCGTCTTCTGCACCATCGCGGCACCCGCCCTGGGCATGGTCCTCGGGTCGGGCGACTACTGGAACTACGTGGTGATCGGGTTCGTCTGGAAGACCCTCGTCGAGGCGGTCCTGCTGCCGGTGACGTACGTCGTGATCGCGTGGATCAAGAAGCGCGAGCCCAGCTATCAGACCGCCCTGGCCGGATCGACCGTGGCGCGATCGCCCCTGGCAGACTCGAGGGCATGACCTCCCACGACGAGGGCGCGGGTGGCGGCGGCTCGGGCGTCGGGCGCGACGGGAGCGGCGCATCGATACGGGTGCTCGGCGCCACCGTCGACGACCAGACCCGCTGCGTCCACTACCGCGGGCCCCTCGACGTGGTGGCGATCCGCTTCCACTGCTGCCGGGAGTTCTACCCGTGCTTCCGCTGCCACGCCGATGCCGCTGACCACGCGGTCTCGGCGTGGCCGCGGGCCGAGTTCGACGCCCCGGCGATCCTGTGCGGTGTCTGCCGGACCACGCTGTCGATCACCGAGTACCTGAACGCACACGGGTGCCCGGCCTGCAGGGCGCCGTTCAACCCGGGCTGCTCATTGCATCACTCGATCTACTTCGACGGCTGACTCTCTTACCCCGGGCTCAGTACTCCCCGTAGAACGTCTCGAGGAGTAGTGCAGACACGCGGCACGCGGCGGCGATCGAGTCCAGCCGCTGCTGGGTCGTGGCGTCGCCTGGAAGCTCGCGGTGGTACTCCCCCCGCGGCAGGAGTTCGAGCACCTCGCGCAGTCGCCCCACTTGGTGGCGATCGATCCCGTACTCGCCCGCGACCGTCAGGATCTCACGCATTACCTCACGCAGTGCCTCACCCTCTCCTGGGCTCAACCGGCCCTTGATCTCCCGGATACCCAGGTGGACCTCGATCGGGGGTTCATTCCCCTCGTCGTCAAACTCGAACTCGGCGAGCAACTCCGAATGGTCCGCGATGAGGTTGTAGAGCAAATCCGCGGCCACCTCGGGTCCCGGCCACACCCCCTCGTGGTCATCGAACGGGATCTCGGCCGCGCGTCCCATCAGTCGCTCCGCCGCGTCCTGCTCGCCGCTCCCCATCCGGTCTAGGGCTTTGACCAGGAGATTCTCGGCGGCCTGCATCGCCGCCTGACTGAAGGGTCCCAGAGGAGCTGTGGGCGCCATCGGATTGGTTCCGAAAGCTGTTCGCTGAGCGTATATCGCATCGATCTCGTCCAGAGTCTCGCCAAGGTCCATGCCGACAGCTTTCCACGCATCTGCGCGACTGCGCGACTGCGCGACTGCGCGACTGCGACCGACACTGACGCCTCACCCGAGGTGCGCGTCCGGAATGGTCCAGAGACGGCGCGCACCCCTTCCGGCGGCTGACAGGGGGGCCGCATAAGCCGAAGAGGGCGCGTACGTCATCGGCGCGGACGGGCCCCGCGGGACGTCCCCCGAGGAAGGCGCGCACGGGCCCGGCGGACGCCGACCGGGTAAGGCGCGGGCGGTGCTACGTCGAGTAGTACCGCCCCAGGAACTGGGACTTGTACGCCAGGTACTCCTCGGGCCCGGCGTCCATCGCGGCGCGCACCTCGTCGACCAGCCGCACCACGAACGCCAGGTTGTGCAGGGTGAGCAGGGTCGACCCGAGGAACTCCTTGGCCTTGAACAGGTGATGCAGGTACGCGCGGCTGTACTCCCGCGAGACCTCGGACGGCCCCTCGGGGTCGAGCGCGCTGTGGTCGTGCCGGAACTGGGCCCGGGTGACGTTGACCCGCCCGTCCAGCGTGTAGATCCCGCCGTGGCGGGCGAGCCGGGTGGGCGCGACACAGTCGAACGTGTCGGCCCCGTTCTCCACCGCCGTGAAGATGTCGTCGGGCTCGCTGATCCCCAGCAGGTGGCGCGGCCGGTCCTCGGGCAGTTCCTCGGTGCACCAGCCCACGATGGTGCCGAGGTTCTCCTTCTCCAGCGCCCCGCCGATCCCGTAGCCGCCGAACCCGCGGCGCCCCTGTTCCTCGGCGCGGTCGCTCATCTCCACGAGCCCGCGCACGGCCTGCCGCCGCAGGTCCTCGAACTGCGCGCCCTGGACCACGCCCCACAGTGACTGACCGGGCCGGTGCCCGCGCTCCACCGACAGGCGTTCGTGCTCGTCGAGACACCGCTGCGCCCAACGCCGCGTGCGCTCGACCGACCTCTCCTGGTACTCGCGGGTGTTCATGAGCGTGGTGAGCTCGTCGAAGGCGAACAGGATGTCGGCCCCCAGACCGTGCTGGATCCGCATCGACACCTCCGGGGAGAACCGGTGCGGCGACCCGTCGAGGTGCGAGGTGAAGGTGACACCGTCCTCGTCGACCTTCGCGAGCCTCCCCTGGCCCTTGTTGGTGGCGGAGTCGTCCGGGGCCCCGGCCGCGCCCGCCGACATCTCGATCACCTTCTTGAAGCCCACCCCGAGGCTCATCACCTGGAAGCCCCCGGAGTCGGTGTAGGTGGGCCCGGACCAGCGCATGAACTCCCCCAGCCCGCCGGCGGCGTCCACCACGTCGTGGCCGGGCTGCAGGTACAGGTGGTAGGCGTTGGCCAGGACGGCCTGCGCGCCGGTCGAGCGGACCTGCTCCGGGGTGAGGGTCTTGACGGTGGCCTTGGTGCCGACGGGCACGAACGCCGGGGTGGCGATGTCGCCGTGCGGGGTGTGGATGACGCCGGTGCGGCCCCCCGCGGTGCCGTCGAGGACCATCCGGGACCCCACGTCGAAGGTCGTCGCGCGTGGGGTGGGGGGCGTGTGATCCGACATGTGTCCCATCGTGGCACGACGGTCCGGGGGGCCGGCCCTGGCCCTACGATGGGGGGAATCGACGACGGCAGGAATCGACGACGACGAGGTGAGCGATGCCCGGTACGAGCGGCCGACGGCTCTCCCGGCACGAGCGCCGCGACCAACTGGTGGTCCTGGGAGTGAGACTCCTGGAGACGGTGCCGTTCCACGCGCTGTCGATGGATGACGTGGCCGAGCGGGCGGGGGTCTCGCGCAGCCTGCTGTTCCACTACTTCCCCACCAAGCTGGCCTACCTCACGGCGGTGGTCAACGCGGCCGCCGACCACGTCCTGTCGCTCACCGAGGTGCCGGAGGGGGCCAGCGCGGAGGACCGCACCCGGGCGATCATCACCGCACTGGTGCGCTACATCCAGCGGCGGCGCGACAACTACGTGGCGGTCCTGCGGTCGGGCAGGTCCGTGGACCCGGTCCTCGAGCAGGTCGTGGACGGGATGCACCGCACCATCAGCCTGCGCATCCTCCACAGCATCGGGGTGGTCCGGCCCGGCCCGATGGCCCTGGTGCTCACCCGCGCCTGGTTGGCCGGTGTCGAGGAGTTGGCGCTGCTGGGCGAGGAGTCCGGGCTGCCCCAGGAGACCGTGATCGACTCCGCGATCACCACGCTCCGGGCGGTCGCCGCCCTGCCGGACTTCGTCGCCGACGTCTTCCCGGGTGACGACGCGGAATGAGATCAGGCCCGAGATGAGGCCCGAAACGGGGAGAGCCCCGGAACTCCGATGAGTTCCGGGGCTCTCCCCGTGGCGGTGGCGGTGGGATTTGAACCCACGGTTGGGGGTTACCCAACACAGCATTTCGAGTGCTGCACCTTCGGCCGCTCGGACACGCCACCGCCGATCAGGCTACTTCACGAGCGGCCGCAGGCGGAAATCGCCTGCTCGCCGGGGCGAATCAGGCCTTGTCGTTGCCGGTGAGCTTGCTCGCGGCCTCGTTGGCCTTGTCCTTGAGCTTCTCGGCGCCCTGCTTGATGCCGGCCTTGCCCTGGTCCGCCTGGCCCTCGGCCTGGAGGTCACGGTCGCCGGTCGCGGCGCCGGCCGACTCCTTGGCGCGGCCGCCGAGCTCCTCGGCCTTGTTCGAGAACTTGTCTCCCACACCCATGTGGTGCTCCTCTCGATCGCGGCGCCGCTGCCCGGCGCCTCTCCCGATCCACCGTACGGAGATGTGCGCCGGGCCTCCACCGGACCATGGTCACGATCCCGTCACCGCCGTACGGGCGCGCCGCTACCGCCGAGCGCGGAAGAACTGTTCCAGCAGCGCGGCGCACTCGGTCTCGAGCACCCCGCCGCGGACCTCGGGGCGGTGGACGAGCCGGCGGTCGCGGACCACGTCCCAGAGCGATCCGCAGGCCCCGGTGCGGGGCTCCCACGCGCCGAAGACGACGCGGCCCACCCGCGCCGCGACCGCGGCTCCCGCGCACATCGTGCACGGCTCGAGGGTCACGACGAGGGTGCAGTCCTCCAGGCGCCACCCGTCACCCAGCACCCGGGCCGCCTCGCGCAGGGCCAGGATCTCGGCGTGGGCGAAGGGGTCACCGTCGGCCTCGCGCCGGTTGGTGGCCACGGCCAGCTCCCGGCCGTCAGGCCCCACCACGAGCGCGCCGACCGGCACATCACCCTCGGGGGTGTCACCGGCGGCCGCCAGGGCCCGCCGTATCAACCGCTCGTCCTCGGACCGGGGCGACGTCGGTGACATGGGCGCGGTCACAGGGATGACCGCCTCACGAGCATGACCGCCTCACGAGTCGGGCAGGTGCCGCTCGAGCTCCTCGCCGAAACCCATCCGCTCGGCCAGCGACTGCAGCTGCTCGTCGGCGTAGAGGTCGGTCTCGGACACGATGATCTCCAGCACCCCCGGCGGCAACCCCACGTCCTCGAGGATCGCCATGTCGCCCTCGCCCCAGGGGTCGGCGTCCTCGAGATCCTCGTCCGGAAGCTCCACGTTGAGCTCGTCGAGCACGTCGGCCGCGAGGTCGTAGTCGAGGGACGCGGTCGCATCGGAGAGCATGAGCCGCATCCCGGACGGGCCGGGACGAAGGATCACGAAGAACTCGTGATCGACGTCGACGAGGCCGAACGACGCCCCCTCGGTGCGCAGCGAGCGGACCTGCCGCGCGGCGTCGTCGAGACTGGTGAGCGCGGTGTCATCGAGTCTGGTGATCTGCCATGAACCGCCCGCCTGCAACACCCCGAGAGCGGAACCGGTGACGGCGTCGTCGTCGCTGTCGCTGTCGCGGGTGTTTCGGTCGGAGGTGCTGGCCATGGGCCCAACCGTAGTCTGCTGTGAGAACCTTGTCAGGTGGCGGCGGTGACGGACGTGTGCGTGCTCGGAGCGGGCCTGATCGGCGGTTCGTTGCTGCGGGTCCTGGGCCCGGATCGGGCGTTCGGGTGGAATCGCTCGACCCCCGGCGCGGAGGCGGCGACGGCGGCCGGCTTCCACGTCTCGACGGATCTGGCCGACACGCTCCGCCGGGCCGCGCGGACGGACGCCCTCGTCGTCGTCGGCGTCCCCCTGCCCGCCCTCGGCG
>NZ_JAALEB010000096.1:0-4038 GCF_014145165.1 Dietzia sp. Cai40
GGGTCAGGCCGTTGACGCCCACCTTGGCCAGGCCGTAGAAGCCGGAGTAGAGCCACGCGGCGGTCGAGGACTGGTTGACGATCGCGCCACCGCCGGCCGCCGCCATCTTCTCCCAGCAGGCGCGGACCATGAGGAGCTGGCCGTTCATGTTGACCTGCATGAACTTCTGGTAGTAGTCCCACGGCACCGTGATGAGGAAGTCGAGCTTCATGCCGCCGAAGATCGCGGCGTTGTTGACCAGCATGTCCAGCCGGCCGTACTTCTCCACGGTCGCCTCGGCGCACGCGTCGGCCGAGTCCGGGTCCGAGACGTCGGTGTGCTGGAAGAAGGCCTCGCCGCCGGCGGCGACGATCTCCGCCGCCACGCGTTCGCCCTCGGTGTCCGAGACGTCGGCCACCACGACCTTCGCGCCCTCGGCGGCGAGCGCCTTGGCGTACTCCTCGCCGATTCCGCCGGCCGCGCCGGTCACGATCACGGACTTGCCGTCAAAACGTCCCATGTCTGTATTCTCTGCTTCCTTGGTGTGGCTTGATATGGCGTGATGCGGGTGGTGGCTCGGGTGCGGGCGGCGCGTCAGGCCGGGGTGGCCACGGACTTGGTCTCGAGGTACTCCTCGAAGCCCTGGCGGCCCATCTCACGGCCGATGCCCGACTGCTTGTAGCCGCCGAAGGGCACGTCGGCGCCGTACCAGACGCCGCCGTTCACCCCGAGCGTTCCGGTGCGGATGCCCGCCACGACCCTCTCGACGCGGCCGAGGTCGGCGCCCCAGACGGCGCCGGAGAGGCCGTAGGGGGAGTCGTTGGCGATCCGGACCGCGTCGTCGTCGCCGTCGTGGGGGATGACGACGAGGACGGGGCCGAAGATCTCCTCCCGGGCCACCCGCGCGGAGTTGTCGAGTCCGGAGATCAGGGTGGGCTCCACCCAGAAGCCCTTGGCCTTGTCCTCGCCGGAGGGGCGCCCGCCGCCGATCTCGACGGTGCCGCCCTCCTCGACGGCCAGTGCGATGTACCCCTCGACCCGCTCGCGCTGCAGTTCGGAGATCAGCGGACCGCACAGGGTGCCGGGGTCGGTGGGGTCGCCCGGTGCGAAGGCCGCCATGGCGCCCTTGGCCGCCTCGACGGCCTCGTCGTACCTCTCGCGGGGCACCACCAGTCGGGTGGTGAGGGCGCACCCCTGGCCGGCGTGGGTACAGGCGTTGAGGGCCGTCATGAAGCAGGCGGCGTTCAGGTCGGCGTCGTCCAGCACGACCGCGGCGGACTTGCCGCCCAGCTCGAGGAAGACCTTCTTGAGGGTCTCCGCCGCGGCCACCATGATCTTCTTGCCGGTGGCGGTGGACCCGGTGAACGAGACGAGGTCCACGCGCGGGTCGGTGGTCAGCAGGGCGCCCACCCCGTGGTCCGAGGACGAGACCACGTTGAGCACGCCCGCGGGGATGTCGGTCTCCTCGGCGGCGATCCGGGCCACGGCCGCGGCGATGAGCGGGGTGTCGGGTGCGGGCTTGAGCACCACGGTGCAGCCCGCGGCCAGCGCGGGCCCGATCTTGGCCAGGTTGATCTGGTTGGGGAAGTTCCACGGGGTGATGGCTCCGACCACGCCGATCGCCTCCCGGCGCACCGAGCGATGGGAGCGCACCCCCATCACCTCGGACTCGCCCAGCTCCTCGACCCACTGGTAGGCGTCGACGAGGTCGGCGAGCCAGCCCAGGTCGGCCACGGGGCCCTCCAGCTGGGGCCCGGTGGTGAACATGTGGGGGGCGCCCACCTCGGCGATGGTCAGTGCGCGCAGCTCCTCGGTGTGGGACTGCAGAGCATCCCGGAGTTGCCGCAGACACGCCGCACGGAAGGCATGATCGGTGGACCACGTGGTGGTGTCGAACGCGGTTCGGGCCGCCTCGATGGCGGCGTCCATGTCCTCGGGGCGGGCGTCGGCGGCGCGGCCGATCAGGTCCTCCGTGGCGGGGTTGAGGACGTCGAACGTGCCGCCCCCGGAGGCCGGGCGCAGCTCGCCGCCGATGAGGAGCGGGGCGTCGTAGGTGGTGCTCGTCGTCACGGGGGGCCTTCCGTCGGGTGCGGGTGGACAACTGTCTAGACGATAGTCCGGCGAGTGGTGTACTGTCCAGACACATGTCCAGTGACGTTCGTTTCGAATCCACGCGAAGGCGCCTCAACGGCCAGCAGGCAGAGACCGTCGACCGCCTCACCAGCGCCGCGGTGGAGGTGTTGCGCGAGAAGGGGCCGGGCGGGCTCGCGGTCCGGGCCGTGGCCTCGAGGGCCGGCGTCGCCCCGGCCACCGCGTACACCTACTTCTCGTCCAAGGGCCACCTCATCGCCGAGGTGTTCTGGCGACGCCTGCGTGACCACGTCACCGAGGGCGCCGGCAGCGGCACCACGGTGGACAGGGTGGTGGCGGTCCTGCGGGACGTCGCGATGTTGGTCGCGGACGAGCCCGAGCTCTCCTCTGCGGTCACCGCGGCCCTGTTGGGCGACGACCCGGAGGTGTCCCACCTGAGGATCCGGATCGGCGCGGACATCCGACGCCGCCTGACGGCCGCGCTGGGTGACGAGGCCGACGACGAGGTGATCGACGCCCTGGAGATGGTCTACGCGGGCGCGCTCGTCCGCGCGGGCATGGGCTATGGCTCCTACTCCGACATGGCGGACGCCATCGAGTCCGCCGCCCGACTCATCCTGAGGTGACCTGAGACATGACCACCGCGACTCCAGCCCCGCTCGTGTTCAGCCCGTATGACTACGCCGTACACGAGGATCCGTACCCGTTCTACTCCCGGTTGCGGGCCGAGGCCCCCGTCTACCACAACCCGGATCTCGACTTCTGGGCGCTGAGCAAGCACGCCGACGTCCGTGAGGCCTTCCGTGCGCCCGACGTGTTCTCCAACGCGATGGGGGTCTCCCTCGACCCGGCGGCGTACGGACCGCACGCCTACAAGACGATGTCCTTCCTGGCGATGGACGACCCGAGGCACGCCCGGCTGCGCAAGCTCGTGAGCAAGGGCTTCACCTCCCGACGGGTCGACGCGCTCTCCGAGGGGATCGAACGGATCTCGCGGCAGTACTGGGACGAGTGCCTCGACAGGTCTCGGGACGGCGGCGAGTTCGACTTCGTCCAGGACTACGCGGGCAAGCTGCCGATGGACGTCATCTCCGACCTCATGGGGGTGCCGGAGTCGGATCGCGACGAGCTCCGCCGGCTCGCGGACCTCGTCATGCACCGCGAGGAGGGCGGTCAGGACGTGCCCGAGGACTCGATGGTCGCCGCCTTCGACCTCATCGCCTACTACCAGGGCATGGTCGCCGACCGGCGGAAGCAGCGGACCGAGGATCTCACCTCGGCACTCATCGACGCCGAGATCGACGGGGAGAAGCTGGACGAGGACGAGATCCTGTCCTTCCTCTTCCTCATGGTGGTGGCGGGCAACGAGACCACCACCAAGCTGCTCGCCAACGCGATGTTCTGGGGCCACGAGTACCCCGACCAGTCGCGACTGGTGATCGACGACCCGGAGCGGGTGACCGACTGGGTCGAGGAGACCCTGCGCTACGACACCTCCAGTCAGTTGGTCCTGCGCACCACGACGCAGGAGGTCACGGTCCGCGACGTCACCATCCCGGCCGACCAGAAGGTGCTCCTGCTCATCGGCGCGGCCAACCGCGACGAGGAGGTGTTCGAGGACTCCGGGGCCTTCCTCCTGGGCCGGGACACCTCCGCGAGCCTGAGCTTCGGCCAGGGGCCGCACTTCTGCCTCGGCGCGCACCTCGCGCGACTCGAGGGGCGGATCGCGCTCGACCAGATCTCGCGGTCCGTCACGGGGTACGAGATCCTGCCCGGCGCCGAGCGCGTGCACTCCTCCAACGTGCGTGGCTTCGCCCGCCTGCCCATGCGCGTCGAGGTCAGACGCTGATGAGCCTGAAGTTCCCACCGCAGCGGGACGCGGCCGACCGTCCCGCCCTCGTCACGG
Organism: Dietzia sp. Cai40; assembly: GCF_014145165.1. NCBI lineage: Bacteria > Bacillati > Actinomycetota > Actinomycetes > Mycobacteriales > Dietziaceae > Dietzia > Dietzia sp. Cai40. Next base: position 3,977 of record NZ_JAALEB010000096.1, read on the forward strand.
GCGCCTCCTCCGGTATCGGTCGCGCCTCCGCGGAGGCGCTGGCCGCACTCGGGCACCCCGTG
>NZ_JAALEB010000097.1:0-8166 GCF_014145165.1 Dietzia sp. Cai40
TCATCCGGCCCGTCGGCCGGGTCCGCCGACGCCCCTGCGGCCGCCGGCATCTCGACCGTCTCCCCGGTGGTCGGGGTGTCCGACCAGGCGGCCACCCGGCGGCGAGCCGGACGTCTCGGTGCGGTCCGCTCCCGGTCGACCGGTGTCCCGGTCTCGGCGATCGGGTAGGCGGTGGTGGCGTCCGGGTCGTCCCAGTCCGCTGCGGGGTCCTCGTGGTCGACGATGTCCCCGCTCCCGTCCCAGCCGAAGAATCCGCGCACGATGCCGGGGATCTCCCTCGCCGGGCGTCCCACCAGCACCAGCACTCCGAACGCCACGAGCAACACGAGGAGCGGGACGGCGACGAAGACGGACAGACCCGCCTCGAGCGTGCCCCCGACGATCCTCCCGAGGACGCCGGCTCCCCCACGGACCCCCTCCGGGTCCGAGGGCGACCCTGATCCCAGATGCCAGAGACCCAGCACACCCAGTGAGGTCACGGTGGTCCCGACCACCCACCTGGACTGGACGTCGGGTCGTGGCTCCCGCGCCATCACGAGGACGCCCCAGACCCCGAGCAGCAACGGCAGGAGGGCACCCGGCGTCCCCACCACGGTGCGGATCCCGGTGTCGAACCACTCCCCCACCGGCCCCGCCGCACCGAACCACACCGCTCCCGCGAAGACGATCGCGATGCCGACGAGGATCAACCCGAGCCCGTCACGACGGTGCGGTGGTGCCACGCGCTCGTCGTCGGTTCCGCCTCGCAGCCCGCGCACCCCGTGACCGACCCCCTTCGCCACACCCGACCACCCGCCACGCAGACCGCGCCCGACGGCACCGAAGGCACCGGACGTCCGCTCCGGAGGTGGGGTGACCGCGCGGGAACCGCCGCGGGTGCCCGACTTCGGGGTGGAGACGACGGCGCCGCGACGGGAACCGCCTGACCGTGACGACGACGAGGTGGACGCGGTGGATCGCTGTGCGCCGGACTTCGAGGCCGGGCGTCGTCCACCGGGGGCACGGGTGGATCGCGTGTTCGAGCTGGGTGCCATGGGGGTCACTCTATCTTCTCGGACCCCATTGGTAACAGCAGCCACACGGGCCGGGGTCGGTCAGAAGCCCCTCGGTACCGCCCGGACCGCGTCGATGCCCCCATGGGCTCCGGAGATGTCCACGTCCACCGCGTCCCTGCCGAACGCCCACAGGATCAACTCGACGGGGGCGGCCGTCACACTGACCATCGGGGCCAACGCGGCGCCCGTGGACACCGCACCGGACTTGGTCAACGTGATCCCCGGTGGGGTGCGCAGGTCGACCCGGGCGGACACCCGACGGAGGAACGTCCTGGCCACCGTGGTGCCCAGCGCCCAGATGCGATCGAGGTCCTCGACGTCGAACTCCCGCGTCGTCCATTCGCCACCGGCCCGGCGGACGTCCTCGTGGTGGACGAGGTACTCCGCGGCGTTGGCCAGCCGGTCTGCGTAGCGGAGCGGCGAGTACCACGGCGCACCCGCCGCGATCTTCTCGAGCAGTTCGTCCCACGGACGCTCGGCCTCACGGAGGCGCAGTTCCTCCATCCGCGAGGCGAGCGCCGGCAGGACGATTCCCGCGGCGGCGTCGGGGCGTGCCTCCCGCACGACCAGGTGCGCCGCGAGATCCCGGGTCGTCCACCCGGCGCACAGCGTCGGTGCCTCCGGCCCGGCGGCGCGCATCGTCTCGACGAGAGCGCTGCGCTCCCGCTGCGCCAGTGTCCGCCGGTCGGGGTTCACCGGACTCAGTCCTGCGCTGCCACGGAGGTGATGACGGTGGGCACGATCATGGGCTTGCGACGCCACTTGTCGGAGACCCAGGTGCCCACGGTGCGGCGGACCGCCTGCGCGAGTCGGTAGGGGTCGGTCTCACCCTCCCCTGCCAGGTCCCACAGTGCGTTCTCGACCAGCTCGACGACCGGCGCCAACGCGCCCGGCTCGTCGGTGAATCCCTTGGCGATGATCTGGGGCTTGCTCACCGGTCGACCGGTGCGGGGGTCCACCACCACCGTGGCGACGATGAAGCCGTCCTCGGACAGCGCGGTGCGGTCCGCCAGCACGGTGTCGCCGACGTCGCCGGTGGACAGACCGTCCACGTACAGGTGGCCGACCGGGATCTGACCGACGGTGGTCGCCTTGCCGTCGACGAGGTCCACCACGACGCCGTTCTGTGCGAGCACCACGTTCTCCGCCGGCACGCCGGTCGCGACCGCCAGGGCCCGGTTGGCCCGCAGGTGCCGCCACTCTCCGTGGACGGGCATGGCGTTCTTCGGCCGAACGGCGTTGTAGACGAAGAGCAGCTCGCCCGCGTCCCCGTGTCCGGAGACGTGGATGTTGGCATCGCGGCTGGTCACCACGTTCACGCCCATCTGGGACAGACTGTTCTGCACGCTGAAGACCGGCTCCTCGTTGCCCGGGACGATCGACGAGGAGAACAGGACGGTGTCGCCCTCGGAGAGGTTGATCTGCCGGTGCTCGCGGCGGGCCATCCGGGACAACCCGGCCATCGACTCCCCCTGGGTCCCGGTGGTCATCACGAGGACCTTCTCGGAGGGGAGCTTCGCCGCGGCGTCCATGTCGATCAGAACGCCCTTCGGGTCCGTGAGCAGACCCAGTTCGAGCGCGATCTCCATGTTCCGGATCATGGACCGACCGGTGAGCGCGACCTTCCGGCCGCAGGCCTCGGCGGCCGCGATGACGGACTGCACGCGGTAGACGTTGGAGGCGAAGCAGGCCACCACGACGAGTCTGCGGGCGTCGCTGATGAGCCGCTGGAGAGCGGGGCCGACCTCGGACTCCGAGCGGCTGACTCCCGGGGTGGTGGCGTTGGTGGAGTCCAACAGCAGCAGGTCGATACCCTCGTCGCCGAACCGCGCCATCTTGGCCAGGTCGGTGGGCCGCTTGTCGGTGGGAAGCTGGTCGAGCTTGATGTCGCCCGACATCATCACGGAGTTGCCGCCCGCACGGACGACAACGCCCAGGCACTCGGGGATCGAGTGGTTGACGTCGAAGTAGCGGACCTCGAACGGGCCGAACGAACTCACGCTCGACTCGTCGACCTGCTGGAAGACCGGCTTGATCCGGTGCTCCCGGCACTTGGCCGCCACCAGGGCCAGGGTGAACCTGGATCCCACGACAGGGATGTTCGGGCGCAGTTTGAGAAGGAACGGGATCGCACCGATGTGGTCCTCGTGGGCGTGCGTGAGAACGAGCGCCTCGACCTGGTCGAGTCGGTCCTCGATGTGACCGAAGTCCGGGAGGATCAGGTCGACTCCGGGCTCCGTCGAACTCGGGAACAGGACACCGCAGTCCACGATCAGAAGCTTCGAGTCGTACTCGAAGGTCATCATGTTGCGGCCGATCTCCGTGATCCCGCCGAGCGCGACCAGGCGCATCGCACCCTTGCGCGGCTTGGGCGGGCTGGGCAGCCGGACCGTCATGTCCCCGCCCTGCATGGTCTTGACGCCCCCGAACTCGGCGGTGGAGGTGGTCCCGTTACCCCGACCGCGGCCCCGGCCACCACGGCCACGGCCGCCGCCGTTCTGACCGCCACCCTGGTTGCCGCCGTTCTGGCCGCCGCTGTTCTGACCGCCACCGTTCTGGCCGCCGTCGGAGGACGCTCCGCGCCCGCGACCACGCGAGGCGCCCTTGGGGGCGTCCTGCTTCTGGTCCTGCTGACCCTTGTTCTGCTGGCCCCTGGACTGGCTCCTGCCCTGCTGGCCGCCGCCCTGCCGCTCCTGGCCCTGCTTGTTCTGATCCTGCTTGTTCTGATCCTGCTTGTTCTGTTCCTGCTTGCCCTGGTCCCGGGCCGGGCGGTCGTCTCCGCCGTTCGCCGCGGGCGCATTCGAGACGGGCGTGGGCTCCGTGAACTGCACGGCGGTCGCGGGTGCGGGCTCGCCGGTGGGGCGGCCGGCAGCGCGGCGGGTCCGGCCGCGTCCGCGGCTGTTGGTCGGGTTCTCCGTCATCTGATGACTCCTGCTCTGTGCAACAGCGACGCCAGTGCGTCCCGTTGCTCGGTGGTCGGTGGTAACTGCGGGAGTCGCGGCACTCCGGCCGGGATCCCGAGAAGTTCTAGTGCTGCTTTGGACATCGACACGCCGCCGAGCGCCCGTTGGGCGTCGAAGAGCGGGAGGAGTCCGAGGTTGATATGTCGCGCGGTGTCGACCTCGCCCGCGAGGAAGGCGCGGCGCAGCTCGACGAGGCGCGCGGCGGCCACGTGGCCGATCACGCTGACGAAACCGCTGGCTCCCACGGCCAGCCACGGGAGGTTGAGTTGGTCGTCGCCCGAGTAGTAGACGAGGTCGCAGTGGGACATCACCGTGACCGCGTCGTGGAAGTCGCCCTTGGCATCCTTGACGGCGACGATGTTCGGGTGGGACGACAGTCCGATGAGCGTCTCCGCCTGGATCGGGACCACGGACCGCGGTGGGATGTCGTAGAGCATCACCGGTCGGTCGGTGGCGTCGGCGATCGCCCGGAAGTGGGCGTCGAGTCCGGCCTGGGTGGGCTTGGAGTAGTACGGGGTCACCACGAGCATGCCGTGGGCACCGACGGACGCCGCCTGGCGCGCGAGGTGCACGGAATGTGCGGTGTCGTATGTCCCGACTCCGGCCACCACCGTCGCCCTGTCCCCCACCGCGGCCAGAACGGCCTCGAGAACCGCGATCTTCTCCGCGTCCGTGGTGGTGGGCGACTCTCCCGTGGTCCCGGACACGACGAGACCGTCGCACCCCGACTCCACGAGGTGTTCCGCGACACGTGCGACGGCCTTCAGGTCGACGTAACCGTCGGACCCGAACGGGGTGACCATCGCCGTGAGCACCGTGCCGAACGGCGTGGGGCGTCCGGGTCGGGTGGGGGCCGGCCGACCGTCCGCCGACATCGGGCCCCCAGTGGTCACGTGTGTCATGGCCTCCCAGACTACCCGCAGACCACGGGAAGTCCCGATTCCGACCCGGTGAACCGCTTCATCCCTCCAGGACGTAGGGGCTCACCGCGATCTCGGAGCCGTCCTCCAGCGAGGTGATCTCGAAATCGGAGAACACCGCAGGCGCCGCTTGTCGCAACTGACGCAGGACGTCGATCGCCAGTCCTCGGATCTCGGTGTCCGCGTGCTCGGTCGCCCGCATTCCGATGAAGTGCCGCCACGACCTGTAGTTGCCGGTCACCACGATGCGGGTCTCGGTGGCGTTGGGCAGGACCGACCGCGCGGCCTGCCGGGCCTGCTTGTGACGCAGCATCGGGTTGGGGACGTCGGCGAACCTCTCCTCGAGCTTGGCGAGCATCTCCGCGTAGGCCTCCCGCGACGCGTCGGTGGCGCGGCGGAAGATCTCCACCAGCTCCGGGTCGTCGGCGATCGCGGGCGGGGGCACCACCTTGGAATCATGCTCCGGGACGAACCGCTGCGACAGCTGGCTGTAGGAGAAGTGGCGGTGCCTGATGAGCTCGTGGGTGCACGACCTGGAGATACCGGTGATGTAGAACGTCACGCTCGCGTGCTCGAACACCGAGAGGTGCCCCACCTCGAGGATGTGCCTCAGGTACCCGGCGTTCGACGCGGTGCGCGGGTTGGGTTTGTCCCAGCTCTGGTAGCAGGCGCGGCCGGCGAACTCGGCCAGGGCGGAGCCGCCGTCCGCATCCGTCTCCCAACCGATCTCGTCGGGTGGGGTGAACGCGGTGTGCGCGACCATGCGGACCTGCCGCCGGACGAGCTCGGACATGGTGGGACTCCCTCTGGTGTCGTGTCGCCCGGCGGGTCAGCCGAGAAGGTGTGCGGCGACCGTCGCGGCGACCTCGGACGCGGTGTCGAGTTCCTCACGACCGGGCTCGCCGGTGAGCTGTAGGGCCGGGGCGACCTGGCGGAGGTCCCACCCGGTGGTGATCCGTTCGACCGAGGCCACCGCCCCGGAGGTGTCGTTGTCCCCGTGCACGCAGAGGGCGTAGGGCCGACCGGCCACCGCACCCTCGCAGGTGTAGTACGTGCGGTCGAAGAAGTGCTTGAGTGCACCGGACATGTAGCCGAAGTTGGCCGGGGTGAGCAGGACGTAGCCGTCCGCACGGAGAACGTGGTCGTCGGTGGTCGCAAGTGCGGGCACCGATTCGACCTCGATGCCCTCGAGGTCGGGATGGGCCAGACCCCTCTCCAGTGCCTCCAGGATTCGTCGGAGCCTGGGGGACGGAGCGTGGTGGACCACGAGGACGGTGCTCATCGCGGATCCCCGGTCCCGGAGGACTCCGCCTCCCGCAGGGCGATGGCCGCCCGCATCACCTCACGGGCACGGAGGCGGTCGCCCGCGTGGTCGTAGGCGCGGGCCAACCGGTAGTTGGTACGCCAGTCGTCCGGAGACGCCTGGTACTCCGCACTGACGCGGTCGAACAGCTCATCGGCGGCGGCGTGCTCGAGTCGCCCGGACGGGCGGTGGTCCAGGTCGGAGACGTCGAGTTCGATCCCCTCCTGGGCTGCCGCGGCGGAGATCCGCTGGAGTTCGAATCCGTTCCGCAGGATCGCCCACATCGCCCACGCCCCGACGACGGTGAGCAGGACGATCCCGACGCCCAGTCCACGCATGGCGAGGTACTCGGACCGGCTGATCATGGACCACCCGAGGTAGAGCAGGTAACCGAACGCCACCACCAGACCCACCGCCGTGAGGGCCATGACCAGCGGCTTGACGACTCTGTCCACGGGCCGGCCTACAGATCCATGAAGGCGTCGAGCCCCACGGTGAGTCCCGGAGCGCCCGCGATCGACCGCACGCCCAGGAGCACACCGGGCGCGAAAGAGGAGCGATCGAGGGAATCGTGCCTGATGGTCAGGGTCTCCCCCTGTGTACCCAGGAGGACCTCCTGGTGCGCGATCAGGCCGGTCACGCGGACCGAGTGCACCCTCACCCCGCCGACATCTGCGCCCCGCGCCCCCTCCAGCTCGGTGGAGGTGGCGTCCGGGGAGGGCCCCATCCCTGCCGCGGCGCGGGCGGCGGCCATCATCTCCGCCGTGCGGTGTGCCGTACCCGAGGGTGCGTCGGCCTTGTTCGGGTGGTGCAGTTCCACGATCTCGGCCGAGGGGAAATACCTCGCAGCCTGGACCGCGAAGCGCATCATGAGGATGGCTCCGATCGCGAAGTTGGGTGCCACGAGCACCCCGGTATCCGGGTGGGACGCGAGCAGTCCGCGCAGTGTCTCCAACCGCTCGTCGGTGAAGCCGGTCGTGCCGACCACGGCGTGGATGCCGTGTGTGATGCAGTAGTCGAGGTTGTCCATCACCACGTCGGGGTGCGTGAAGTCCACGACCACCTCCGCGCCGGCGTCGGTGAGCATCTGCAGCCGGTCGCCCTGGTCCACCTCGGCGACGAGTTCCATGTCCTCCGCCGCGCGAACCGCCTCGCAGATCGCCGTGCCCACCTTGCCGCGTGCACCGAGCACTCCGACCTTCGTCACCGTCATCGTCTCCTCATCGGTCGTCACACCGCTCACCAGCCTATCCGCCCACGCCGGCGAGAAGATCAGCCGCGCCGCCGGCATCGGGCATGCCCGGCCCGACGGCCGCCAGACACCAGGGCGCGGTCTCGCCCGTCCAGTAGTCCGCCACGGCGTCGCGGTGCACGGTGCGGAGCCGGTGGAGCGACTCCCCGACGGTCACCACAGTGTCGCGGTCCAGCAGGTGGCGGCCGATCCGCGTCATCCGCGACAGTGGGTCGTCCAGCCCGAGCCTGATCGATCCGGTGAGGTGCCCGATCGCGCGGTCGACCTCGTCGCCGGACGGGGGATCGTTCACCATCCCGGCGACGACCTCGGCCAGCGCACCGCTGAGGGCGTCCACCCGCCCGACGGGGCTGCCGGCGACGACCGAGACGAGTCCGGTCGCACGGAACTGGTCCATCGACGCGTACACGGTGTAGGCCAGCCCGAGCTCCTCGCGGACCCGCTGGAACAGTCGGGAACTCAGTCCACCGCCGAGCACCGCGGTCGCGACCTGTGCCGCGGCGCGGTCCCGGTGATCGCGGGACGGTGTCCTCCGTGCCAGAGCCAGGAGCACCTGCTCGGAGTCGTCGTCCTCCCCCACCAGAACCGACGACGGGGCCCAGCCCGGGTGCCCGGCCGCCTGGCCGGAGGTGGGTGCGGCGGCCCCGACCGTCGCGGCTCCCGCCGGGCCCTC
>NZ_JAALEB010000098.1:0-5676 GCF_014145165.1 Dietzia sp. Cai40
TGAAGAAGGCCACGGCGGTCGAGCGGGCCGGGTTCACCGAGGTGTTGGTGATGGGTATCGAGATGAGGTGGATCAACGTCAGCGTCAGCCCGATCGCCAGGGGTGCGAAGCCGGCGGGGGCGCGGCGATCGGTGGCTCCGAGGATCACCCAGATGAAGATCGCGGTCAGCACGACCTCGATGATCAGGGCCGAGAGCAGGCCGTACCCGTCCGGGGAGTTGGCGCCGAAGCCGTTGGCGGCCATGTGGCCGGTCGCCTCGAATCCGTCCTTGCCCTTGGCCACGACGAGTATCAGTGCTCCCGCGACCAGACCGCCGACGACCTGGCTGACGATGTATACGGGGGCCTTGGCCCAGGGGAGGCGCCCGGCGATGGCGGCGCCGACGGTGACGGCCGGGTTGAAGTGGCCGCCGGAGATGTGGCCGAGCGCGTACACGCCGGTCAGGACGGTCAGGCCGAAGGCCAGGGAGACACCGAGGTAGCCGACGCCCACGGGGACGTCTCCGGTGTCTGCGGTGGCGACCTGGACGGCGGCGAACACCGCCGTGCCGCACCCTCCCAGTACCAGCCAGAAGGTGCCGATCACCTCGGCCGCGATCACCGCCGTCCCGGACGGGGTGCCGGGGGACGTGTCGGACGGGGTGCCGGGGGACGGTGCGGACGGGGTGCGCGGGGACGAGTCGGACATGGATTGACCTCCGGTGGTGTACTCCCCGGGATCGGGGGAGGCGGGAACGTGGTGGTGAGTGTTTCCGCTGAGCACACGCTAGCGCTGCCGGGGTCCCGCCGCGCCGGTTCCGCGACCTGTCAAGCGGTCCCGGCGAGGTGAGCCTCGGTCAGGGCGCCAGGAGAGTCGGGAGAACCGCCGCGGCGGTGTCACGGAGGTGGACCGTCACCCCGTCCGTGAGGCCGGAGGGATCGGGGTTGACCTCGACGACCGGGATCCCGAGGTCGACGGCGATGCCGGGGAGCGATGCGGCGGGATGGACGAGACCGGAGGTGCCGACGACCAGGACCGCGGTCGCGGCGGAGATCGCGGACACCGCGGCGTCCCAGGGCTGCCGGGGGAGCATCTCTCCGAACCAGACCACTCCCGGTCTGGCCCGTCCGCCGCACCGCGGGCAGTCGGGCGGCGCGAGCCGGTCCACGGGGTCCTCCGGCGGCGCCCCCACCTCCATCGGGGCCCCACACTCGTCACACCGGTGTGCGAAGAGGCTGCCGTGGAGATGGTGCACCCCGGCGGAACCCGCGCGCTCGTGCAGGTCGTCGACGTTCTGGGTCACCACCGTCACGCTGCGGTCCCGGGCGGCGCGGGCGATCGCGAGATGACCGGCATTCGGCTCGGCGCATCCGACGAGGTGCTCGCGCCAGCGATACCAGGCCCACACGGAGTCCCGGTCGCGGTCCCAGGCCTCCGGGGTCGCGAGGTCGGCGGGGTCGTGGCGTGCCCACAGTCCCGTCCGGGAGTCCCGGAAGGTGGGCACCCCGCTCTCCGCACTCATCCCGGCACCCGTCAGAACGACGAGAGGCCCACCGTCGCCGAGGGCGAGACGGGCCTTGCTCATGTCGGGGTGGGGCCGGTCGGACCCCACGCCGTCGCTGATCACGGGACGAACGCGGAACCCACCAGCGGCAGTGAGACACAATTGGAGGTCCCGCCGCCGGCGAGGGTGGTGGTGACGCCGCCCTGCAGGAGCATCAGCACCTGCCCCGGGCCGGTGTCGGCGACACCGTTGAGGGTCGCCGGTCCGCCCGCGTTGATCCCGTTGTAGCTGAGCACGGTGGTGCCGCGGCGACCGTTGTTGATGTTGAACCAGTCCACGGTCATGGGCTGCACCTGCTGGGGTGCGACGCCCTCGGTGCCGAGGGCGGTGAAGATGAAGCCAAGGTGGCCGCCCGGGATGCCGGGCAGGGGCAGGCCGGCGGGCCCCGGCACGGCGGTGGCGGCCCCGACCGCGGTCTGTTCCCCGTCGATGCAGTTCTGCATGATGGTCGGGTAGGCGAACTGCGCGATCACCGGACCGTTCTCGGGCAGCGGGGTGCCCGGCTCGCCGGACCCGCGGAAGAAGCCCACCAGCCGGGCGATGGTGCCCCGGGTCTCCTCGGGGATCCACTGCTGCTCGGAGAGGTTCTCGATGGCCTGCAGCACCGGCTCGGTCGGGCGGCCCAGCTCGTCCAGCGACTGGGCGCTCGCGGAGGCGGGGACGGCGAGCGACACGGCCATGGCGGCGACTGCACCGAGACCTAGGGTCCTGAACGAGTTCCTGAGCGAGTGGCGGGTCACTGGCGAGTCCATTCTTCGGATGAGGCGGACGGACCGGTCGGCGGGCCGACCAATCGACGGCTCGATGTTCTCACAACGTTTACAGGTGTGGATACCGGAGGCCCGGTTGCTGTGGCGTCTGTGGCCAGTGTGGCAGAAGATACTTGTGATGTAAATAACAGTCGCCGCCGCGGGTGTGGCGTCGCCCGCTCGGGATGACTGTCCGGAGGCCGATGCGGGTAATGTGGTCACGCACGCGCGCTCGACCGGACGCGCTTGTGGATCACGCGGGAGTCCCGCAGATTCCCACCACGCGCCCGGCGGCCACAGAGTCGCCCGTGGCGCCGAAAGCCTCTGAGGGAGAACCCACCGTATGGCCCTGACCGAGTTCCGCAACGTCGCCATCGTCGCGCACGTCGACCATGGTAAGACGACACTCGTCGACGCGATGCTGCGCCAGTCCGGAGCGTTCGACGAACGCGCGGAGCTCGTGGACCGGGTCATGGACTCGGGTGACCTCGAGCGTGAGAAGGGCATCACGATCCTGGCCAAGAACACGTCGGTGCGGCGTCTCGGCGCAGGGTCGGGCGGCGCCGACCTCGTCTTCAACATCATCGACACCCCCGGCCACGCCGACTTCGGCGGCGAGGTGGAGCGCGGCCTCAACATGGTCGACGGCGTCGTCCTGCTCATCGACTCCTCGGAGGGTCCGCTGCCGCAGACGCGGTTCGTCCTGCGGAAGGCGCTGGCGGCATCCCTTCCGGTCATCATCGTCGTCAACAAGACCGACCGTCCGGACGCCCGCATCGACGAGGTCGTCGAGGACGCCCAGGACCTCCTCATCGGACTCGCCTCCGATCTCGAGGACCCGGACGCCCAGGCCGCGGCCGAGCGCGCGCTCGAACTGCCCGTGGTGTTCGCCTCCGGTCGCGCCGGTAAGGCCTCGACCACGCAGCCGGCCAACGGCCAGGAACCGGCCGGGGAGAACCTCGACGAGCTCTTCACGCTCCTGTACGACGTGATCCCCGCGCCCCGCGGTGACGCCGACGCGCCGCTGCAGGCCCACGTGACCAACCTGGACGCGTCCAACTTCCTCGGTCGTATCGGTCTGGTCCGTATCCACAACGGCCGTCTCCGCAAGGGTCAGCAGGTGGCGTGGATCCACAACCTTCCCGACGGCGGTCAGGAGACCAAGTCCGTGCGGATCTCGGAACTCCTCGCGACCAAGGGTGTCGAGCGGATGCCCACCGACGAGGCCGTGGCCGGCGACATCGTCGCGGTGGCCGGGATCAGCGACATCATGATCGGCGACACCCTCGCGGATCCGGAGAACCCGGTGGCGCTGCCCGCGATCACCGTCGACGAGCCGGCGATCTCGATGACCATCGGCGTCAACACCTCCCCGCTCGCCGGCCGCAACGGCGGTACCAAGCTCACCGCGCGGATGGTCAAGGCGCGTCTCGACCAGGAGCTCGTGGGCAACGTCTCGCTCAAGGTCCTCGACACCGCGCGCCCCGACGACTGGGAGGTCCAGGGCCGCGGCGAGATGGCGCTGTCCATCCTCGTCGAGACCATGCGCCGGGAGGGCTTCGAGCTCACCGTGGGCAAGCCGCAGGTCGTGACCCGGGTCGTCGACGGCAAGGTCCACGAGCCGATGGAGCACATGACCATCGACGTGCCCGAGGAGTACCTCGGCGCGGTCACCCAGCTCATGGCGGCCCGCAAGGGGCGCATGGAGCAGATGGGCAACCACGGATCCGGATGGGTCCGGATGGAGTTCCGGGTGCCCGCCCGGGGGCTGATCGGCTTCCGCACGACCTTCATGACCGAGACGCGCGGCGCCGGGATCGCCAACTCCGAGTCGGCCGGCTACGAGCCCTGGGTCGGAGAGATCCGCTCGCGGCACACCGGTTCACTGGTTGCCGACCGTGCCGGCAAGGCCACCGCGTTCGCGCTGCTCAGCCTGGCCGACCGCGGCGACTTCTTCATCGAGCCCGGTTCCGAGGTGTACGAGGGCGTCGTCGTGGGCGAGAACCCGCGATCCGAGGACATGGACGTCAACATCACCAAAGAGAAGAAGCTCACCAACATGCGAGCGGCCTCCTCCGATACGACCGAGACCCTGCAGAGGGCCCGCAACCTCTCGCTGGAGGAGGCCATGGAGTTCTGCGCCGGCGACGAGTGCGTGGAGGTCGGACCGGAGGCGATCCGCGTGCGCAAGGTGCTGCTCACCGCCAATGAGCGGGCCAAGGCCCGCAGCAAGTCCAAGTCGCGCGAGCAGCAGTCGGTCAACTGACGAGGACCCTGGTGGCGACGAGGGGGGCATCAGTTCGTCGGCGCGGCACGAGCGTTCTGGCAGCCGTGCTCTCCCTCGTCGTCGTCACAGGGTGTGTGGCCGATCCGCCTCCGCCCACCGTGGTGGGGGAGGAGCGTACCGACGGGGAGTCCGTCAACCTGTCCAGTGGCGGGGTCCTGCTGGCCCTCGACCGCGTCGACCCGGGCTTCAACCCGCATCTCCTGGCCGATCAGGGAGTCGACACGGACCTGGTCGCCTCCCTGCTGCTCCCGAGCGCGTTCGTCCCCGGGCCGGGCGGTGAGCCGGTGCTCAACCGCGACCTCCTCGTGTCCGCCGAGCCCCTGCCGGGGAGCCCGCGGACAATCCGCTACACGATCGACCCGCTGGCCCAGTGGACCGACGGGGTGCCGGTCGCGGCCGAGGACTTCGAGTACCTGTGGCGGCAGATGACGACCCAGCCCGGAGTGGTCGACCCCGCCGGGTACGAGCAGATCGTCGAGGTGCGGTCCGGCGCCGGGGGCAAGGTCGTCGACGTGGTGTTCGACTCCCCACCGACGCAGTGGCGGACGCTGTTCGCCGACCTGCTGCCCGGGCACATCCTCAAGAACGCCCCGGACGGTTTCCAGGGCGCGATGTCCAGCCTCCCCGTGATGAGCGCGGGACCGTTCATGATCCGGTTCGCCGACATCGGTCGGGGCGAGATCGAGTTCGTACGCAACGACCGGTACTGGGCGCGCGCGCCGGAACTCGATCAGATCCTCGTGCGGCGGGCGACAGGGGCCGGACAACTCGGCGCGGCGTTGCGTGGAGGACCGGGATCACTCGCGATGGTCTCGGCGACACCGTTGGCCGCGGACGTCTCGGCCACCGTCCACGGGGTCCGCGCCGTGACCGTCGACTCCTCGGCCCAACTCGAACTGGGCTTCAACACCGTCGCCCCGGCGGTCCGCGACCCGGAAGTGCGGCGCGGCCTCACGGCGGCGGTGGACCCCGAGGTGGTCGGTCGGATCGTCACCGGACAGTCCGACCCGGCCGTCACGACCTACCCGTTCCCGCCGGGGTCCGCCAGCACCACGACCGGCGACGGGGCCGCCGTGGAGCGCGCGCTCCGCGACGC
>NZ_JAALEB010000099.1:0-4509 GCF_014145165.1 Dietzia sp. Cai40
AGGCCCGTGGCCGGGTCGGCGAGCGCGTGGACGTGACCCGACACCCTGGGGTCGATCCAGGCGTCACCCGCTCCGACGTATCGCGGGTGGGCGGTGAGTCGCTCGGTCAGCGCCCAGCCCGCCGCCGCCAGGTCGGCGGTCAGTCCCTCCAGATGCGGCCACGGCCGCTCGGGGTTGACGTGGTCGGGTGTGAGCGGGGAGATGCCGCCCAGGTCGTCCACCCCCGCGCCGATGAGGGCCAGCACGTCCTGCCGGTCGACCAGGTTCGGCGGGGCCTGGACGGCGACCCGCGGGTCGAGCACCAGGCGCGCGACGGCGATCGCGGCGAGGAACTCGTCGGTGTCCGCGTCGGCCGAGTCGCGCATGGCGGTGTCGGGCTTGGCCCGGAAGTTCTGGACGATCACCTCCTGGAGGTGTCCGAACTCCCTGGCCAGCCCGGCCAGCGCGAGCAGACTGTCGGCCCGCTCGGTCCTGTTCTCCCCGATCCCCACCAGGATCCCCGAGGTGAACGGCACCGCGAGACGCCCCGCGTCGGTCAGGGTGCGCAGCCGCACGGCCGGGTCCTTGTCCGGGCTGCCGTGGTGACACGCACCCGGGGTGGTGAACAACCTCGTGGCCGTGGTCTCGAGCATCATCCCCATGGACGGTGCGACCGGCTTGAGGGTGGACATCTCCGACCAGCTCATCACGCCGGGATTGAGGTGCGGCAGCAGACCGGTCTCCTCCAACACCCGGATGGCCATGGCCCGGACGTAGTCCAGCGTCGAGGAGAAGCCGCGCGATTCGAGCCACTCCCTCGCCTCGGGCCACCGGTCCTCCGGTCGGTCGCCCAACGTGAAGAGCGCCTCCTTGCACCCGGCCTCCGCGCCGCGCCGGCACAGGTCCACCACCTCGTCGGGGTCGAGGAACATGCCCTCGCCGGCGGCCCGGAGTTTCCCCGGCACGGTGACGAAGGTGCAGTAGTGGCAGCGGTCGCGGCACAGGCGGGTGAGCGGGACGAACACCTTGCGGGAGTACGTCACCACCCCCGGACGCCCCTCGTCGAGGAGGCGGGCGTCGCGACGCGCGGCCGCCAGCCCGGTCAGCCGGACGAGATCGTCTCCGCGCGCGGCCAGCAACACCGCCGCCTCGGTCACGTCGAGGGTGAGCCCGTCGGAGGCCCGGCGCAGCGCGCGCCGCATGGCCGAGGGCGTGGGCTCGGGATCGACGGGCGTCAGGGCGAGATCCATGTCCGTGATGATGCCCCACCGGGGCCGGGAGGTGGAGGGCCGGTGCTGCGTGGGAGGTCACGGGCGTGCGGAACGGGACCGCGCATTAGTCTGGGCGGCATGCCCGATCCCGCCCGTCCCCTGCGCAGCAACGGCGATCCCCTGGTGTCCGCACCCCCCCGTGGCGCCGGTGGCGCCCACGCCCTGCGCGAGCCGGCTCCGGCGACCGCCACCGAGGACGTCCCCGACTCCGGGGAGGGTCTGCTGACGTCCAACCGGGTTCTCGTCACGGCTCCGCGTCACCGGATCTCCCCCCGCACGCCGGTGTTGTGGGTGATCGAGGGGATCTGGTCGTGGGCGATCCTCGCCGCCCTGCAGGTCGGGTGGTACTTCTGGGGCGACAACGTGATGGGGTTCTGGAACTGGGTCGCGCTGGCCGCGACCGTCCCGTTCGCGTTCATGTCGATCGTGGTGGCGCCGTGGTGGCGCTACATCGTGGCCCGCTGGGACGTCTCGGACACCGCGGTGTGCTCGCGCAAGGGCTGGTGGACCACCCAGTTCCGGATCGCCCCGCTGGCCCGCCTCCAGACGGTGTACACCACCCGCAACCTGTTCGAGCGCTGGTTCGGCCTGGCCACGGTCCACGCCTCCACCGCCTCCGCCCAGGGCACGGTCGAGATCAGGGGGCTGACCCTCGCTGATGCCGAGGCCCTGGCCCAGCACCTCATCGCCATCGCCAACCTGGACTCGGAGGACGGGACGTGAGCGGACCGGGCGCCGCGACCGGGGTGACGGCGGGTCCGGACGACGACGACGAGGCCGGCTCCTCCGTCGACACCGCGCGGGACCCGGGTTCCGACCCGACGGAGGAGGACACCGCGGCCGATCGGACCGACGAGGCCGGACAGGTCGACCCGGAGGCCCCGTGGGAGCGGTTGTCCTGGCGGATGCTGCTGGTGGATCCCCTGGGGATGCTCACCCGGTTGCTCCCGCTGTTCCTCATCTCCCTGTGGCTGGGCTCGAACCGCAACAACTACTGGTTCGAGATCGGCGTCATCTCACTGATCGTCCTCGGCAGTCTGCTGCGGTGGCTGTCCACGAGCTATCAGGTCGGCCGGACCCACATCATCCTGAGGAAGGGCTTCTTCAGCCGCAACGTGGTCACGGTGTCGCGCCAGCGGATCCGCAGCGTGGACACCGAATCGGATCTGTTCCACCGGGTCATGCGGGTGTCGATCGTCGAGGTCGGCACCGGCCGCGCGGACTCCGGGAAGTCGGACGCCGAGCGGTTCCGGCTCAACGCCATCGACACGGCCCAGGTCGAGCCGCTGCGCGACGAGTTGCTCGAGCACCGGCGTGCCCTGGACCCGACGCTCAGCGAGGAGGACGAGGAGCAGTGGGGGTCGAAGTACGGTGAGGACATCTCCCAGTGGCGCGTCACGTGGGCAAGGTTCGCGCCGTTCTCCTTCATCGGGTTCGGCGTGCTCCTGTCACTGTGGCTCATCACCTGGCAGATGGGCGACATGCACGACCGCGTCATGGACCTCGCGGTGGTCGAGGCGGCCGTCTCGTGGCTCGATTCCCTCGGACAACCGTGGACCCTGGTCGGCGAGGCCGTCGCGATCTGGATGGTGGCCGGCGTCCTGGCGATCATCACGTACGCGATCCGCTACGGGAAGTACGCACTCACCGACCGTGGGCAGTTGCTCTACGTCCAGAACGGCATCCTGCGCCGCAAGCACCAGGCGTTGGACAAGGCGAGGCTCCGCGGGGTCGAGATCCGTCTGCCCGTGTACCTCCGGCTCCTGGGCGGCGGCCGGCTCGAGCCCATCATGACGGGGACCAAGAAGGGTGCCGCCGCGTCGACCCTGCTGCCGCAGGCACCCATCAAGGACGTCCGCCGGGTGGCGATCCGCATCCTCGGCGACCCGACCCCCGTCACCGTGCCTCTGCGACGTCACCCGTGGAAGGCCGCCCGGCGGCGGATCACCCGCGGACTCATGCCGTTCTGGATCGTGGCCGGTCTCATCGTCCTGGTCCGGATCGACTCCGGTCCCTCGGCCGACATCTGGGTGCGGTGGGCGATCCCGGCGGCCCTCGTGTTCTTCCTCGCGTTGTCGGTCGACCGGATCAGGATGCTCGGCCACGCACTGCTGCCCGACATGCTGGTGACCTCGCACGGGTCGTGGACCGCCAAGCGGACGGTGCTCGAGGCGGACGGGATCATCGGATGGACGGTGACCCAGTCGGTGTTCCAGCGCTCGGCCGGGGTCGCCACCGTCTCCGCGGCCACCCCGGCGGGCAACGGCGTCTACTCGGTGATGGACATGGACGCCGACGAGGCGTGGGCTCTGGCCGAGGCGCTGACCCCGGGGATCACGGACGTCTGGAACCACGAGGGTGACCCCGACGTGCGTTCCTCACCCTCGATGGGTATCCGGGCGCAGTGATCGACCCAGGGTCGCGACCCACAGCGGGATGAGACCGCCCACCAGCAGCAGCGCCAGGCCCCGCAACCCGATCGGGACCGGCATGTCCCCGCCGGGACCCAGGTTGAGCGCCACCAGGGTGAGGATCCAGATCAGGGCCGGGAACACGGCCACGATCGCGCGTTCGGACCAGGCGGAGGCCACCCGCACCAGGAACAGCGACCACGCGCCGGCCACCAGGATGGTGAACGGGGCCGGGACCGGGCCGACATACGCGGTCAACCAGGCGACGGTGAGGACACAGCTGGTCGCGGCCCCCACCGCGAGCATCAGCAGCGCCACGCCGAGCTCCACGGCCGAGGTGGTGCGCGCGACGGCGGTCCGGCGGGTCACCGGGACTCCCCCACGAGTCCGTCGAGAAGGTGTGCGGTGCCGGGCGGGCACTTGACGTAGGGGCCGTCGGGGTCGACGAGGTCGTGGGCGATGTACCACTCGACCTCCGAGACCGGCTGCAGCACCCCGTTGGTCAGTGCGAGGAACCACGGATCGTCGTCCGTGCCGGGCACCAGTTCCAGCTGGGTCGCGTGCCCGGTCAGTGCCTCCAACTTGGCCGCATAGGTCGCGTCGTCGAGCGGCACCCGGTGGGTGAGTCGGGAGTCCGGCACCGAGGGAAGCTCGGACTCCCCCGCGTGCCGCAGGTGGCCGGGTGGCGCGGGGTGCCGTCGCGAGACGTCCGACCGGGCGGTCACCGTCCACGCCATCCGCCGGGGCCGGTGGCCGGCCTCGTCGAGAGCGGCGCGGACGACCTCGTGGACACGGATGTGATCCGGGTGCCCGTACCCCCCGCGCGGGTCGTAGGTGACGAGGAGATG
>NZ_JAALEB010000009.1:0-12663 GCF_014145165.1 Dietzia sp. Cai40
GCCGGCCGTGGAGGCGCCGCCGCGCACGTCGGACCGACCGGACTCGTCCGTCACCGGGTTGCGGTCACCGGTCCGGCCGGGCGCATCGGCGTGGCCCGGGGCATCGGTGCGGCCGGGAGCGTCTGCGCGGTGTTTGGGATCGAGCTTGTCCGCGTGCTGCTCCATGCGGCGCACGTCCTGACGCTGCTCGTCGACGACCGAACGGTGCTGCTCGGCCTCCGACCGCAGGCGATCCGCCTCCGCGGCCTTGGCCTTGGCCTCCTGCTCCGCCGCACCCGCGCGGTGCTCCTGCTCACGGGCCACGGAGTGCTGACGCTCCAGCTGCTGCTCCCGCTCCCGGGCGTCCTTACGCAGTTCGGCCGCCTCGCCGAGCTTCTTCCTGTTGCTGTTCCTCGCGGCCAACGCGATCAACGCGATGACCACGACCACTGCGACCACCCCGATGACGATCCAGATGATGGGGTCCATGATTTCCTCCGATGTCAGGGGTCACATTCCACCGGAAACGTAACCCCCCTCCGGGCCCCCTGCCACCGGTCGACCCACGTGGACGCCGCGAACGTGGCGCCGCGAACGTGGCGCCGGTGGGCCGTCGGGGATCCGGCCCTAGTGCACGGTCCGCGGCAACAGCCCGGCGTCGCGGGCCTCCCGACTCAGCCGCTCGCGGTGGTCCGGGTGGGCGATCGCGATCAGTGCGGCGGCGCGGTCGGACACCGACCGACCCCTGAGCGTCGCGATCCCGTACTCGGTCACGACGTTCTCGATGATGTTCTTGTGGGTGGTCACCGGGCTCCCGGGCGTCAACGAGAGCGTGATCCGGCTGATACCGCCGGAGGTCTGGGACGGGGTGACGATGAACCCGTGGCCACCGGGTGAGAACCTGCAGCCCCTCGCGAAGTCCGCCTGACCACCGGCTCCGGACCAGTACCGTCCACCGATCGTCTCCGATGCCGCCTGCCCGTAGAGGTCGACCTCGCTCGTGGCGTTGACCGAATGGAGATTGTGCTCCTGACCGATCACGCGCGGGTCGTTGACGATGTCCACCGGGAGCATGGCGACCGACGGGTTGTTGTGCAGCCAGTCCATGAGCTTCTGCGACCCCACCGCGAAGGTGGTGACGTGCTTGAACGGCCGGCCGGTCTTCCGTGATCCGTCGATGACGCCGGCGTCCACGAGGTCCATCACGCCGTCCGACAGCGCCTCGGTGTGGATCCCCAGGTTCTCGTGCGCGGTGAGCCGCGACAGCACCGCGTTGGGGAGCTTGCCGACCCCCAGTTGCAGACAGGCCCCGTCCGGCACCCGCTCGGCGATGTGGTCGGCGATCGCGTGCTCGATCTCGCCGGGCACGGGCGGCTCGATCGAGATCATCGGGGCGTCGTTCCGCGTCACGCCCACGACCTGGGAGATGTGGATGTGGTTGCGCCCGAAGGTCCGGGGCATGTTGGCGTTGACCTCGACGAAGAACGGCACCTGTCCGATGAAGGACGCCACGTAGTCGGCGTTGGTGCCCATCGAGAAGAACCCGTGCTCGTCGATCTCGGAGACCGTGGTCACGGCGAGGCCGGGCGGGCTGAACTCACGCAGGGTCGCCGGCACCTGCGCGAAGTCGACCGGAACGAGATCGCACGTGCCCTCGTGGAAGTTCTTCCGCGAACCGGGACCGAGGAAGTAGTCCACGTGCCGGAGCCTGCCCGGGTACGCACCCTCCATGAAGGGCAGCGATTCCCAGGGGTCCATGTGGTGGATGGTGACGCCGGAGAACCCCTCGGCCCCCGCGTCGAGGGCGCGCAGCAACGCCGGGGGCGCCGCGTTCTGGATCGGCGAGATGATGTGCATCCCCGGGGTGACGTGATCGAGTACCGCCTCGGCGGGCAGCTCTTCATAGTGGATGTCCTTGATCACGGTCGCACTCCGGTGGTCGGGGATGGTGGGGACGTCCGCCCGGCGGGCGGGTCATGCCAGGGCCGGGATGACCTCGCGTTCGAACAACTCGAGCCCCGAGGTGTCGGTGGCGATCTCTGGGAAGTAGAACACCCCGTAAGTCATCCCCAGACCCTCGAGTTCGCGGAGCTTGTCCACGATCTGCCCGGGCGTGCCCACCGCGGGCAGCCCGCGGTACGCGCCGAGCTGCCGGTCCGCCTCGTCCGCGCCCACGTGGCGGGCCATCCGGTCACGGAGGAACGCCAGCCTGTCGGCGACGTCCTTCTCCGTTTCCCCCACGGCCACGTTGTAGTTGGCGGTGCGCGTGATCTCGGACGGGTCCCGGCCCACGTCCGCGCAGTGTGCGAACAGGACCTCCGACTTGTGGGCGAACCCCTCGGGGCTGCCGTCGAAGTTCGTGTAGTCGGCGTGGCGGGCGGCGATCCGGAGGGTCTTGCGTTCGCCGCCCCCGGCGATCCACATCGGGATGCCACCCTCCTGCAGTGGCCGTGGTCGCACGATCGCACCGTCGACCCGGAAGTGGTCACCCTCGAGCGAGACGATGCCGTCGGCCCAGGCCTCGGTCATGATCCGCACGCCCTCGTCGAGCATGGCGATCCGCTCACCGGCGGAGGGGAACCCGTAGCCGTAGGCCCGCCACTCGTGCTCGTACCAGCCGGCCCCGATCCCCATCTCGACGCGTCCGCCGGAGATGTGGTCCACGGTCGACGCCATCTTCGCCAGGAGCGCGGGGTTGCGGTACCCGAGACAGGTACACATCTGACCCAGCCGCACCCGGGAGGTCACCGCGCCGAGGGCGGACATCAGGGTCCAGGCCTCGTGGGTGGCCTCTCCGGTGGTGAGCGGTGCGGTGTGCATGTGGTCGTACACCCACACCGACTCCCACGGGCCCGCGTCGGCACGGGTGGCGAGGTCGGTGATGACCGGCCAGTGGCGGGCGGGGGGCACGTCGACCAGGTCGAGCCGCCAGCCCTGGGGCAGGAAGAGTCCGAAACGCATGCCCCCGACACTAGCGCCGTGGGCCACCCCGGGAGAGCCGGTCAGGCGGTGGACAGGACCGCGCCGATGCCCTCCGGCTCGTCCTCGCCGTCGAAGTACAGCGCCACGTATCGCCCCGCGACCTCGGCGACCTGCATCTCCATGTCGTACACCAACCGCAGGACGTCGGTCCGCATGATCTGCGCCGGCGTGCCGTCGGCGACGATCGAGCCGTCCTTCATGGCGATGATCCGGTCCGAGTAGGCGGCGGCGATGTTGATGTCGTGGATCACCAGGACGACGGTCTTGTCCCGCTCCGCGGCGGTCCGGCGCAGCAACCGCATGATCGAGGTGGCGTGACGCAGGTCGAGGTTGTTGAGCGGTTCGTCGAGCAGGACGTAGTCCGTGTCCTGCGCGAGAACCATGGCGATGTGGGCGCGTTGGCGCTGGCCGCCGGAGAGCTCGTCGAGGTAACGGTCGGCCAGGCCCTCCAGCTCCATCGCCGCCAGGGCGTACCCGACGTGCTCGTCGTCCCCGGGGGTGGGTCGGCCACCGTTGTGCGGGAACCTGCCGAAGGCCACGAGTTCGCGGACCGTCAGGCGGATGGAGACGGCGTTCTCCTGACGCAGCACCGCGAGGCGTCGCGCGAGCTCGCGGCCACCGTTCACGGACACATCGACCCCGTCGACCAGGACGTGTCCGGAGTCGGCTCCCTGGAGTCGGCTCATGACCCCCAGCAACGTGGACTTGCCGGCGCCGTTGGGTCCGATCAACGAGGTGACGCCGCCCTGGGCGAAGCACGCGGTGACGTCGCGGAGGACCTGTGTCTCGCCGTATGACGCGCACACCGAGTTCGCCTCGATACCGCCCCCGGTCGGGCGCTCGGCCGGCCACGGGGTCGCGCTGGTCCGGTCACCGCGGCGACGGAACGGGAGGAGGGACATGATCTGCTTCTTTCGTCAGCGTGCGCGGTTGGTCAGGAGCAGGAACAGGAACAGCAGGCCACCGACGAACTCGATGACGATGCTCAACGCGGACTCGACGCCCAGGGCGCCGAGCACCAACTCCCCACCGGCCAGCGCGACCACGCCGAGCAGCGAGGCGACGGGCAGCGTGAAGCGGTGGAGGGTGGTCCCGAGGAGCGCGTAGGCGGCGTTGGCGACGATGAGCCCGAAGAACATCACCGGGCCGATCAGCGCCGTCGACGCGGAGACGAGGAACGAGACCACCACCAGCACGACGATCGTCACCCGGCGGTGGTCCACGCCCAGGGCGACCGCCGGGTCACGGCCGAGGAGCATCACATCCAGCCTGCGGCCGAGCAGCACGACCACACCCAGGCAGGCGGCGACGATGAGTCCGCACGCGACCAGGACGTCCGGCTGCACACCCCGGAAGCTGGCGAACATGGCGTCCTGGACCCGCAGGTAGGCGGCCGGGTCGAGCAGGCGTTGGAAGAACGAGGAGATCGAGCGGAAGAACACCCCGAACACCACGCCGACCAGCAACAGCAGGTGGATGTCGGTCCTCCGCCCACCGAGCAGCCAGAGGTAGAGCGCGGTCGAGGCCACGACCATGATCGCCGTCTGCCCCAGGAATCCGGAGAGGCCGCCGCTGATGAGGCCGCCGGCGAGGGCCTCGGGACGCGGGACCACGAAGAACACGAGCATCGTCTGGACGAGCAGGTACAGCGAGTCGAAGCCCATGAGTGCCGGGGTGAGGATCCGGTTCCCGGTGACGGTCTGGAACAACACCGTCGACACGCCCACGGCCACGGCCACCAGGACGATCGCCACGGCATGGCGGGACAACCGGTCCAGCGAGTAGTGCCAGGCCCTGGAGCCCACGGTCTCCGGGAGGCCGGTCAGGACGAGTGCGGCCAGCGCCCCGACCGCGACGGCGGCGCAGACCAGGGTGACCAGCCACCGGCGTCGTCGGTCGGACTCGGTCCGTGTCCGCCCACGCCGGAGCTGCTGCGGCGGGCGCTCCGCGGTAGGGGTCTCAACCATTGCGCACCGCCCGCAGCATCATCGCCAGGAATACGGCCCCGCCGATGATCCCCACCAGCGTCCCCACGGGGATCTCACCCGCACCGGTCGAGCCACCGGCGAGGATGCCCGGGAGCGACCGTCCGACCATGTCGCAGACGAGGACGGTGACCGCGCCGAGGAGCGCCACGAGCGGCAGGCCGCGGCGCGCGTCGTCGCCGACGAGTCTGGAGACGACGTTGGGGACCACGAGTCCGAGCAGCGGGAGGGCGCCCACGGTGACGACGACGACGGCGGCGACGGCCGCCACGATGGACATTCCCAGGGCGACGACCGTGCGGTGATCCACACCGAGGCCCGTGGCGACGTCCTCCCCCAGCCCGGCCACGGTGAACCTGTCCGCCGTGATGTAGGCGATCACCCCGAGGACGGCCACCAGCCAGAGCAGTTCGTACCGCCCGGCGAGGACCGCGGAGAAGTCGGCGAGCATCCAGGCGTTGAGCATCTGGAGGAGATCCCGGGACAGTGCCAGGAACGCCGCGACCGCACCCACGACGGAGCCCAGCATGATGCCGATGAGCGGCACGATGAAGGAGTCGGAGACGGCGACGCGACGGATGCACGCGAGGAACAGCGCGGTGCCGGCGAGGGCGAACACCATCGCCACGAGCATCTTCACCACGATCGGGGCGCCCGGGGCGAGGATCGCCACCACGACCAGGCCCAATCCGGCGGACTCGACCGTCCCGGCGGTGGAGGGCTCCACGAAGCGGCTGCGGGTGAGCAGCTGCATGAGCAGTCCGGCGACCGCCAGGGACGCCCCGGCGAGCGCTGCCGCCGCGGTCCGGGGCAGGCGGGCCTCGAGGAGGTAGACGCGATGCGCCTCGGTGAGGCCACCGGTGAGGACGTCCCGGACCGTGATGTCGGCCGCGCCGACGAACACGCTCGCGACCAGTGCCACCAGTAGTGCGGCCACGCCGAGAACCGGCCAGGGCGCCTGGTGCCGTGGCCGGTTCTCCGACAGGGTGGTGGTCACGACCGGGTGCTCCCCGCGGTCAGGAGACTGCCGAGTCGATCTCGCCGATCATGGCGTCCAGGACGCCGAGCCCGCCGCCGATGAGGTACCAGTTCTGCCCGTCGAGCATGTGGACGTTGCCGTTGGTCGCGGCGGAGGTCCGGTTGAACAGGGGGTTGTCCAGCAGCGCTGTGGCCGCCTCACCCTCGGCACCGATCGCGGCGTCCCGATCGATCACGAAGACGTGATCGGGGTTGAGCTCGGCGATCTGCTCCCAGCTGAGCGGTGCGCCGTGCCTGCCCTCGGCGGCGACGTCACCGGCCGACTCCATTCCGAGTTCGTTGAAGATGATGTCGAACCGGGTCCCGGGGCCGTAGGCCGTGACCTTGCCGCCCGAGGTCATGAGCACCAGTGCCGTTCCGGCGTCCTCGGCCTTGGCACGCGTCTCGGCGACCCTCTCGTCGATCTCGGCGAGCTGCTCCGCCGCCTTGTCCTCGGCACCGAACAGGGCGGCGATCTCCTCCACCTTGGCGCGGTTGGACGCGACCGTGTCGGAGGTGTCGGGATCACCGGCGATCACCTGGTCCGAGATCTTGGCGAACTCGGGCTCCATCGCCTCCGTGCGCGCACCGAACAGGATCAGATCGGGGCCGAGCTCGGCGATGACGTCCATCTTCGGCTCCTTGAGGCTGCCGACGTCCGTGTACTCATCGCTCGCATAGGTGTCGAGCGCGTCCGGGAACACCCCGGTCTTGGTCAGGCCCACCACCCGGTCCTCGAGATCCAGCTCGTCGAGCGTGTCGGCAGCGGCGTGGCTGGTGAGGACGACCCGCGCGGGCCCCTCACCGTCGGTGCCGGTGGACTGCGCGTCGGAGCTTCCGCAGGCAGTGAGCGCGCCGCCGGTCAGGGCGAGGGCGGCTGCCGCGGCGACGATCGTGGGGAATCGGTTCACAGTGTCTCCAGGGGCTTAAGTCAGTAGGTTAGGCTCACCTTAACCACGCCGTGTGCGCAGGGGCAAAACCAAGGTGTGCCTTCCCTCAGAAGCGGGTGGTGGGGACCTCGCGCCGACCGGCCCGCTCCCGTGGCCACGGGACCCCGGCGCGAGTACGATCACGCCATCGGAATCCCGTCGCGAAGGAGGCCCGGTATGCCCACCGCGGAGGTCCGTCGGGCGATGCGCGCCCAAGACCGGCGTCGGTTCCTCCCAGCCGAGGTCGCGGACGACCACCACCGCGACGCGCCGCTGCCGATCGGCTTCGGGCAGACGAACTCGCAACCCTCCACCGTGGCGGACATGATGACCCTCCTCGAACCGTTCCCCGGGATGCGGGTCCTCGACGTGGGCTCCGGCAGCGGCTGGACATCGGCGATCCTCGGCGAACTGGGCGGGCCGGGGTCCGAGGTGTTCGCGGTCGAGCTTGTTCCGGAGCTGGTCGAGAGGTCACGCGCGGCCCTCACCCAGCCCTGGGTGCGGGTACACCAGGCCCGGCCCGGCGTGCTGGGCCTGCCGGAGTACGGCCCCTTCGACCGGATCCTCGTCTCGGCGATGGGCCGGGCCCTGCCGCAGGAACTCGTGGACCAACTGGACGACGACGGCGTGATGGTCGCTCCCTGGCGGGACGTGATGCACCGGGTGCGGCGCACCGGCGGGAAGGTGGAGGTCACCGACCACGGCGGATACCGCTTCGTCCCCCTGCTGGACACCCGATTCTGACCTGCGCAATCGGACGATTATCCTGGACGGAAGTTTTACCCCCTTGAAGATCCAGGAGCGTCGATGCCCGAGTTCGTCTATGAGGACCTCCTCCCGGTCGGTGCGGACACCACCGAGTACCGCCTCCTGACCACCGAGGGCGTCTCCACGGTGGAGGGCCCGGACGGCACGACCTTCCTCCGCGTGGACCCCGAGGCGATCCGGCTGCTCACCGAGACGGCGATGCACGACATCTCGCACTACCTGCGCCCGGACCACCTGGCGCAGGTGGCCAAGATCCTCGACGACCCCGAGGCCAGCGACAACGACAAGTTCGTCGCACTGGACCTGCTCAAGAACGCCAACATCGCCGCCGGCGGGGTGCTGCCGATGTGCCAGGACACCGGCACCGCGATCGTCAAGGGCGAGCGCGGCCAGCACGTGCTCACCCCCGGGCCCGACGAGCGGGCGGTCGCCCGCGGCGTCTACGACGCGTTCACCCGCCTCAACCTGCGCTACTCGCAGAACGCCCCCCTCACCATGTGGGACGAGAAGAACACCGGCAACAACCTCCCGGCCCAGATCGAGATCGGCGCCGACACCACGCCCGGCCACGAGAACAGCTACAAGTTCCTGTTCATGGCCAAGGGCGGCGGCTCGGCCAACAAGTCCTTCCTGTACCAGGAGACCAAGGCGATCCTCAATCCCGAGCGGATGATGCAGTTCATCGAGGAGAAGATCCGCTCGATCGGCACCGCGGCCTGCCCGCCCTACCACCTGGCGATCGTGGTGGGCGGCACCTCCGCCGAGTTCGCGGTCAAGACGGCCAAGCTCGCCTCGGCGCACTACCTGGACGAGCTCCCCCGCGAGGGGGCCATGTCGGGCCGCGGATTCCGCGACGTGGAGCTGGAGGAGAAGGTCTTCGAGCTGACCCAGCAGATCGGGATCGGCGCGCAGTTCGGCGGTAAGTACTTCTGCCACGACGTCCGCGTGGTGCGCCTCCCCCGCCACGGGGCGTCACTCCCCGTCGCGATCGCCGTCTCCTGCAGCGCCGATCGTCAGGCCAAGGCCAAGATCACCCCGGAGGGCGTGTTCCTCGAGCAGCTCGAGTTCGATCCCGGCCGTTTCCTGCCCGCCACCACCGACGCCGAACTGGACGCCGCGACGCACGGCGTGTCCGGGACCGGCAAGGGCGCCGCGGTGAGGATCGACCTCAACAAGCCCATGGCGGAGATCCTCGCCGAGCTGAGCAAGCACCCGGTCAAGACCCGTCTGTCCCTCACCGGTCCCCTGGTGGTGGCCCGCGACATCGCCCACTCCAAGATCAAGGAGCGGCTCGACGCCGGCGAGGAGATGCCGCAGTACCTCAAGGATCACCCGGTCTACTACGCGGGACCCGCCAAGACCCCCGAGGGGATGCCGTCGGGATCGTTCGGCCCCACCACCGCCGGCCGCATGGACTCGTACGTCGAGCAGTTCCAGGCCGCGGGCGGCTCGATGGTCATGCTGGCCAAGGGCAACCGCTCGAAGCAGGTCACCGATGCCTGCGCCACCCACGGCGGCTTCTACCTCGGCTCGATCGGAGGCCCCGCCGCGCGGCTGGCCCAGGACTGCATCAAGCACGTCGAGGTGATCGAGTACGAGGAACTCGGCATGGAGGCGGTGTGGAAGATCGACGTGGAGGACTTCCCCGCGTTCATCGTGGTCGACGACAAGGGCGAGGACTTCTTCGCCCACACCGGCGAGGTCACGCTGACGGTGGGCAAGCGCCCGGGTCTGTGACCTGTGCGGGCCCGTGACCTGCGCGGGCTATGTGACCTGCATGGGTGACCGCCCGGGGGGTGGCGTCACGAGACTCCCCGGGCAGCGGCCTCCAGTGCGGCCACGTCGAGTCTGACCATGTCCATCATCACCGTGAAGGCCCGTGCGGTGGCCGCCTGGTCCCCCGAGCGCCACAGCTCGTACAACGACTCCGGTGCGACCTGCCAGCGCACTCCGTAACGGTCGATGAGCCAGCCGCACTGCACCTCCCGGCCCCCGCCGGCCAGCAGGCCGTCCCAGTAGTGGTCGATCTCGTCCTGGTCGGCGCACCGGATCTCCAGCGAGATCGCATCGGTGTACTCGACCCCCGGACCCCCGTTGAGGGCGAGGAAGGCCCGACCGTCGAGCTCGAACTCCACTGTCAGGACCTCGCCGGCCTTCGGCCCCGGCGTGTCGACCGGGGACTCGTCGACCGAGATGACGCGCGAGTTCGGGAAGACCGAGCAGTAGAACTCCGCGGCCTCCTCCGCCTGCCCGTCCATCCACAGACACGTGACGAACCTCGACATGTCGCCCCCTCCTCCCGCCCCGACGGGCGTGGCCCGGATCCAGTGTCCCCCGACCGCGGCCCCCGCGGAACACCCTGGAGTGTCGCGATCCGGCAACGACGTTCGGCGCCGGTCTGGCCGCGACTAGGATCTACGTGCATGAACAGGATCACGCGTACCCTCGCCGCAGTCACGGTCGCCGCGGCCGCCACCGCCGGGCTCTCCGCCTGCGGGACGGACGGCGAATCGGGCCGGGACGAGGCGACCGGGGTGTCACCGACCACCTCAGAGGTGATGTCCACGACGACCTCGGCCCCCGTCCCCGGGCCCGCCGATTCGACGGTCGACGTCCCGGCACCCGTGGCGGACCGCTGGAACGACCTCGGCGGCGAGGCGGGCGAACTGGGCCGGGCGGCCGGACCCGCCACCGATGTAGAGGGCGGCTCGATCACCGAGTTCGAACGCGGGGCGATCGTCCTCACCCCCGCAGGGCGCGCCTTCGTGGTGCAGGGCGAGATCCTCGCCGCCTACCTGGACGCGGGCGGGCCCGCGGGCGAGCTGGGTTTCCCCACCGCGGACGAGGCCACCACCGACGGGGGATGGATCTCCACCTTCGAGGGCGGGGTCATCACGTACCTCGACGGGGTCGCCGAGGTCCGCACCGACTGACCGGCACTCGCCCGTCACCCGCACGGTTCGCCCGCGCGTCGGGCGTCGGAACGGGGGTGAAAGCGGGTTATCGGGGCGTCGCGCGGCCCTCTCCGGCGGGGCTATCGTCCTCCCGTGAAGTCCACCCTCCCCCGCGCCCAGGCGCCGGATCCCCCGTCCACGCTGCCGGGGACCGTACCCGCCGCCGTGCTGCTGCCCCTTGCCCTGGCCGGTGCGATCGGGCCGTTCGCGACCGACACCTACCTGCCCGCGCTTCCCCTCATCGTCGGGGAGTTCGGGGTCTCCGCCTCGGTCGCCCAGCTCACCCTGACCGCGTTCATGGTCTCGCTGGCCGCGGGGCAGCTCGTGATCGGCCCGCTCTCGGACCGTGTGGGCAGGCGCACCCTGTTGATCCTGGGTTCGGTGGGCACCGCGGTCGCGGCCGTGGTGTGTGCGCTGGCCCCGTCGATCTGGGTACTGGTGCTGGGACGGGTCGCCCAGGGGTTCTTCGGCGCGGCGGGGATCGTCCTGAGCAAGGCCGTGGTGGTGGACGTCGGCCGCGGTGCCGGTGTCGCCAAGGCGTTCGCGACCCTCATGGCCCTCCAGTCGGTGGCGCCGGTGATCGCCCCGCTCGTCGGCGGTGCCGTGGTCCCGTTCGGCGGGTGGCGGGGCGTGTTCTGGCTGCTGGCCGCTCTGTCCGTGGTCACGGCGATCGGCGTGGTCACGGCGGTTCCCGAGACGCTGCACCCCGACGACCGCCGCTCGGGCGGCATCATGTCCACCCTGGGCGATATGCGCGTCGTGGCCACCTCTGGTCCGTTCGTGGCCCGGGTGTCGGTGTTCGTGTTCACCTTCGGCGTGCTCTTCGCGTACATCTCCGCGAGCCCGTTCATCTACCAGGACATGGTCGGCCTCTCCCCCACCGCGTACTCGGTGGCGTTCACCGTCAACGCCCTCGGCATCCTCGCCTCGAACCTGGCCGGGGCACACCTGGTCGGCAGGTTCGCACCGGAGAAGATCCTCGCCACCGGGGTGGTCGGCATGCTCATGGCGATCGCGGTGCTCGTCGTCGTCGTCGCCCTGTCCCCTGCCGGCACCCTGGGGCTGGCACCGGTCACCGTGGGCTTCATCCTGCTGACCCTGTCGATCGGCGCGATCCTGCCCAACGCGGCAGCGCTGTCCATGCAGGCGACCCGGGGGCACTCGGGGTCCGGGTCCGCGCTGCTCGGCGCGGCGCAGTTCAGTCTGGCGGCCCTCGTCTCGCCGATGACCGGGCTCTCCGGCCCGCATTCCGCCCTCCCCATGCTCGCCGTGATGGGCGCCTGCGCACTGGTGGTCGTGGTGGCGCTGACGGCGGTGCTCCGCCGGTCGGCGCGCGCCGGGTGAGCGCTGCGGGGCGAAACGACGACCGTGGGCCGGGGGTAGGGTGACGGTCACGACCGACCCCCGAGGTGGTGTCCGACATGGCGGTGATGACGACGACCGCGTCCCGAGCCCTGACCGGTGCCCGTCGCCGCGCCGGCCTCATGGTGCGCTCGCGGATCGCCGGTGACGACGCCGCCGAACGGCGGCAACGGATCTGGCACTCCGAGGGCGAACGGTGGAACTCACCCGGGGACGCGATCTACTCGGTGCACGGCGACGCCTCGATGTTCGCCGCCGGGCTGACCGCTCTGTTACTCCAGTCGCTGCACCCGCTGGCCATGGCCGGGGTGGCCGACCACAGCGACTACCGCGGCGACCCCTGGGGCAGACTCCAACGCACCTCGCAGTTCATCGCCACGACCACCTTCGGGACGGTCCCGGACGCCACGCAGCTCATCCGGACTATCAACGGGGTGCACCGGGCGGTGGTGGGGACCGACTATCGCGGCCGACCCTACGACGCCCGCGACCCGCACCTGTTGCGGTGGGTCCACGTCGCCGAGATCTGGAGCTTCCTCGAGTGCCACCGCCTGTACGGGCGCACCGCGATGTCGGCGGAGCGACGGGACGAGTACGTGCGACAGGCGTCGCGCACCGGGATCATGCTGGGAGCCAAGTGCGTCCCGATGACCGTCGCCGAGCTCGACGCGGCCCTCGAGGAGTACC